>JAYSTV010000394.1:0-6792 GCA_043719425.1 Acidimicrobiia bacterium
GCGGGCGGCGGCGCGCTCGCCGAAGGCAACCTCGTCGTCGTCGGATCGTCGGGGGCGAGCGACCTCACCGCCACGGCCGACACAACAGACACGACCGCGGACACGTCGGCCGCCGACTCGGCCGCCGACTCGGCCAACGACGGCACAGCGGCGGGAAGCGACTCGGCCGCATCAGGCGCGGACACCACCCCGTCAAGCGCAGCTGCCGCCACGGAAGGCCGACGATGACCGGCGACCCCGACGGCACCGTTGCCGTCGTTGATCTGGTCGATCTCCGGAGGACATTCGACACCACCCCGCCCGTGCACGCCTTGGTCGACGTGAACCTGCGGGTCGCCCGCGGTGAATGGATAGCCGTGGTCGGTCCGTCGGGTTCCGGGAAGTCAACCCTCCTCAACGTTCTCGGCTTGCTCGACCTGGCCAGCAATGGGACCTATCGCCTCGACGGAATCGATGTCGCCGATCTCTCCGACGCCGAACTCACCGCGGTGCGAGGTGAGCGGATTGGTTTCGTGTTCCAGAGCTTTCACCTGCTGTCGCATCGCACCGTTTTGGAAAACGTCATGCTGGCCGAGATCTACGGGACCACCAATCGGCGCTTTCCGCGCGCTGGTCGACGCGACCGCGCCGCCGCCGCGTTGGAACGGGTCGGACTCGGTCACCGCCTCGAGTTCCTTCCGTCGCGGCTTTCAGGCGGCGAACGCCAGAGGGTGGCCATCGCCCGCTCGATCGTGACGCAACCAACACTGCTCCTGGCCGACGAGCCGACCGGCAACCTCGACACGGCTACCACCGAGTCGATCCTTGAACTCTTCGAAGATCTGCGCGCTGACGATCTCACTATCGTCATGATCACCCACGACGCAGAAGTGGCCGAACGCGCCGGTCGCTCAGTGCGCATACGAGATGGACATCTCACGTGACGCGCTCCACATCGCGACCTCACGTCAGCTGGCGCGATCTCGCCGACGAGTCCGTGGCCGGGCTCTTCGCCCGTCCCGCTCGCGCCCTGCTCACGGTGCTGGGAACCGTGCTGGGCATCGCCGCGCTGGTGGGGACGCTCGGGATCTCTCGGACCCAGTCGAATCAGATCGTTGGCCGCTTCGATGCGTTGGCCGCCACCGAAGTTACCGCCCGAACTCGCGACACCGGCGTGCCCAGCCAGGCGTCGCGCGTGCCATGGAATGCCGAAGCGCGTGTCCGTCGACTCAACGGCGTGTTGGCCGCTGGCACGATCTCACCGGTCAACGTGTCGGGCGCATTGACCAAGACCGTGCCGGTCAACGACCCCACCAACGTGACCGAATTCGACCTACCGGTACGGGCAGTATCTCCCGGCCTGTTCGCCGCAGTCCGGACCCAACTGCGCTCGGGTCGAGTCTTCGACGCCGGGCACAGTGCGCGCGCTGATCGGGTGGCGGTGCTCGGGCCCGGGGCCGCTGACCGGCTGGGCATCACCCGCGTTGACAATCTGCCGGGCATCTTCATCGGCGCTCGGGTCTACCAAGTGATGGGCATCATCGACGATGTCGCCCGCCGCGCCGAGCTACTCGACGCGGTGATCATTCCCGAGGGCACGGCGCGTTCGCTGTACCGGCTCAAGGGGCCCGAGCGGCTGCAGGTCGATACCAAGATCGGTGCCGCCTCCCTGGTCGCCACCCAGATCGCCCCGGTGCTCGATCCCAATGATCCGGCCCGCATCGAAGTTGCCGCCCCACCGGAACCCAAGGCCACAAAGGAGGCAGTGACCACCGACCTCAATCGTCTGTTTCTTGTGCTCGGCGGGATCTCGCTCCTCATCGGCGCTATTGGCATCGCCAACGTCACGCTTGTGTCGGTGATCGAACGGACCGGTGAAATTGGCCTACGCCGATCGCTCGGAGCGGCGCGACGTCACATCGCCGTGCAGTTCCTCACCGAGGCTGCTCTGACCGGTCTCGCGGGCGGCATTCTCGGTTCCACCGTCGGTACCCTGGCTACCGTCGTCTACGGCGCGTCGATTGACACCACGCCAGTATTAGATGCGCGCATACCATTACTCGCGCCACTCCTCGGCCTCGTGACTGGAGTCCTCGCCGGGCTGTACCCCGCCGTTAAGGCCGCCGGCAAACAGCCCGTCGAGGCCCTCCGCTCCGGCACGTAAGGTCTCAATACCCTGTAAACGTACACCGACACTGATGGAAAGTACTCGTGCGTTGACTCTTACAAGAACGGCGCTGGCGGACCTGGTCGGCGTGACACGAGCGTGGGTGAACTCGATCGAGAAGGGCAAGCCGACCGCTGAATTTGGCCTTGTCCTCCGAACGTTTCGGTCGGCGTGAGCTTCAACTGATCTACGACGGCGCCTGGATCGGTCGAGCCGGAGCGACACCGCTGTCGGTATCGCTGCCTCTCGCGGCGCGCGCCCATCGTGGGGCATCCCGACGGGACGGCGGCCCACGCCCCACATCGTGAATCCTGGCGTCCCCGGGCTCGGACATCACTACGTGAACGAACATCTTCGTCTCGCCGCTGCGGCACTACTAGGGCTGCGGACCGCTCGGAGTTCGATCGTGCAATTTTGGAATGAGCGGGAGCTGGTGGTCGCCCGGATCGGCGTTGAGTACCGGCCAACGTCGATTTCCGTCCGCCATTGGGGACGACTGGCCGACAGCGCACGTGTTGACCGCGAACATGTCGCACTCGTCTCATTCAACTCACGTGAGCTTCAGGACCGGCGGAAGCCGCCCTCGCTGTTGAGGACTTGTCCGACGATCCACGCGCCTTCGTCGCTCACGAGAAACGCCACGAGATCGGCCACGTGGCTCGGAGTCCCCCACCGGCCCGCCGGAAACATCGTCGAGACTGCAGCATGGACTTCGGGCGACGCCCACCCGGTGTCGACGGGTCCCGGGTTGATGGCGTTGGCCACGATGCCGTGGTCGATCATCGTGTGGGCCACCGATGCAGTCATCTGATGCAGCGCGGCCTTCGTGACGGTGTAGGCGATCTCACCGGGCATCGGTTCGAGAGCCTGGCCGCTGGTGAACCAGAGCATCCGACCACCGATTCGATCGCCATCGTGAACCTCGGCGAACCGTTGGGCCAACAGGAGAACACTGCGCACGTTGGCGGCCCAGCAGGCATCGAGTTCGTCGGCCGAGGTGCTCAGCAGGTCGCTCGACGAACTGCGCGCATGCACCGCCGCCACGATGTCGATGGCACCGTGCATTGCCACCACCTGATCAACAAGCGTTGACGGTCCGTCGGGGCGAGTCAGGTCGTGTTCATGCACCGGGTACGGCGCGTCGATCGCCGGACCGGCCCCCCACGCCATCTCGTCGTCGTGAGCTCGCCAGCCGGTAGCGAACACCGTCGCCCCCATGGAGTGCAGACGATCGGCCACCGCCGCGGCAATACCCACGCGTCGTGACACCCCGGTGACCAAGGCCACCCGTCCGGTCAGGGGAAGCGCCGACACGCTCAACCTGCGTCCGTTGGATGGTTGGCGACAGGCTGGTCGGTTGGCGACGTCGTTTCAACGACAACGTGTCGCCAACCGTCCAACGCAACTGGCGCGACGCGGCGCATTAGCCGTGCCACCTGAAGTTGGCCGATCGCTTTTTCAGGATGGCGTCGGTCCCTTCACGGTGATCCTCGTTCTCCAGCGCCGCTCGAAAGGCGGCGAGGGTCGACACCGATTCGTTGCGTTGCCCACCCGCCGCCAGCGCAATAGTCTGCTTCATCGAGCGCACCGAGAACTGCGACGTCGCGCTCACGTCGCGCACGAGCGTGTCGACCGTGGCGGCCAAGTTGGCAGGCGACACAAGTTCGTTCACCAGGCCCATGCGCATCGCCTCGGCGGCGTCGAACAGCCGAGCGGTGTAGAGAATCCGCTTCGCTTCGCTCGCCCCCACGAGTTCGACGAGCGCCGCCGTGGGCTCGTAGAGGTAGATCATGCCGATCTTGGCCGGAGTGCAACCGAACCGAGCGGTGGTGTCGGCCACCCGAAGGTCACACGCGGTGGCCACCATAAGACCACCACCAACGCAGAAGCCGCGCACGGCGGCAATGGTCGGTTTCGACGCATCGCGCAGGGCCAGAAAGGCCGCTCGCACGTGATCGCGATTCGCCTCACCGGCGCTGGTGTTGCCGGCGGCGGCACGCACTTCCTCGAGATCGGCTCCGCCGGAGAACGTGTCACTGGTCGACTCGACAACGATCACCAACACCTCGCGGTCAGCTTCGGCCAGCGCCACGGAAGCGGCGAGCCCGTCCCACATCACATTGGTAAATGCATTGCGTTTCGCCGGTCGATCAATTCGTATGCGCGCCGAGGTTCCGACGCGCTCGTAGTCAATTCCTTCACAGACCAAACCCATGACCGCCGACCCTACCGGTTGATCACGCCGACGGGGCCGGCACGGATTCGGCAAACGCCGAAGCAATCGATCGACGGGTTGTGATCCACACGTCGTTCTGCTCATTCATACGTGTACGTACATGTTCGAAGAACCGCTCTAATGCGACCACGCGGCCCGGTCGACCGATGATCCGCAGGTGGAGGCCCGTGCTCATCATCCGCCGATGATCACCGTCGCGACCTTCGCGCAGGAGCTGGTCGAACGTGTCGATGTTGTAGGTCAGCCAGTCGTCAGGCCGATACCCCGGGGCGTTCCAGAACTTCATGTCGTTGGTGTCCACGGCGTAGGGCACGATTACGATCGGTCCCGCTTCGGTTGTATCCCAGAACGGCTCGTCGCCCGAATAGTCATCCATGTGATAACGAAAGCCGAGCTCAACGAGAAGTCGACGGGTATTGGGCGTGAGTAGATATCGACTCAAGTGGCCAGTCGGTCGAGTGCCCGTCGACCCCTCGATCGAGTTGGCCGCGGCGAGCAGAAAGGCCCGTTCCTCGTCTTCGTTCATCCGGAACTGGTGGACCCAGCGATGACCATGGCTGGCCGCTTCGTCGCCCCGCCCAGCAAGAAACGCGGCGATGTGCGGAGCGCGTTCCAAGGCGACGGCAGCACACGTCCACGTGGCGGCGAACCCGTAGCGATCGAGCAGCGACGAGATACGACCGAAGCCTTCCTTGATCCCGTACTGATAATTCGACTCGTTGCCGTAGTTGCGGACGGGCTTGGTCAACGTGATGCCGAGTTCGTCGACCGACTCGGGACCACGGTCGCCGTCGGCCACATTCATCTCGGCCCCCTCCTCCACGTTCACAACGATCGACAGCGCGAGCGCACTGCCGTTGGGCCAACGTCCGGACGGAAGCATCGAGGTCATCGCCCTCTGGTTTAGCCCCGAAAAGAATTCCGAACATTTCTTTGTCGAGCCGGTCGATTGGCGACGAGGTCGCCGTCATAGGGGCACAGGTGAGGGAAACGCCCCCGCCGCAAACCCGAAGGAGCCCGAACATGTCGCACCCCGCCCCGCTCGCTGTGAGCGTGACCACCGAAATTCCCCTCTACCTTCCAACCCAACACATCACAGGAGCAATGCCATGGACTACATGATCACGATTTACAGCGACGAGACCGGCGTGGTGCCCGGACCGGGCGACCCCGGATTCGAGGACATGATGGCGGGCTGGATGGCCTACAACCAACGCCTCATCGATGGTGGCCACTGGATCTCGGCCGCCAACCTGCAGCCAACGGCCACGGCCACGACGATCCGCAAAAGCCTCGGGGCCGACAGCGCCATCATCGACGGACCCTTCGCCGAAACCAAGGAGCAGCTCGGCGGTTTCTACCTGATCAGCGCCGCTGACCTCGACGAAGCCCTGGCCCTGGCTGCCGACATCCCGATCCCGGCGGGATCGCTCGAGGTTCGCCCCGTCGCCTTCCGCCCGGACGCCCACTAACTCGCGGCGCGGTGGTTGGTGACAGCGTGTCCAACGAACGACTTCGCCAACCACCCAGGCGCATGACCCTTCCCCAACCTCACGAGTACTGATGCTGATGCGACACGACGTCGAGGCATCTCTGACCCACCTCGCCCGCGTGGAGAGTGGACGGGTGCTCGCCGTGGTCGCTCGCCGCTTCGGCGACGTTGACCTGGCTGACGAAGCCGTTCAGGAGGCGCTCGTCGAAGCCGCCCGAACCTGGCCCACCAACGGTGTACCCGTCAACGCGCCCGGATGGCTCATGCGGGTCACCCAACGCAAGGCGATCGACCTGGTCCGCAAACGCTCGTCGGCCAATCGTCGCGCCGTGCAGGCCGCCGTCGTGTTCGATCGCGAGGCCCCGACCAATCTCACCGATCGACGAGAGGACGACGATCCCATGCTCGATGACGCACCGTCCGAGGTCGATGACGACCATCTCCGCCTCATCCTTCTGTGCTGTCACCCAGCCCTCGACGCGGACACGCAGGTCGCCCTGACCCTGCGTCTCGTCGGCGGCCTGACCACGACGGAGATCGCGGCCGCGTTTGTGGTTCCGGAAGCAACGTTGGCCCAGCGCATCGTTCGGGCCAAGCGAAAGATCCGTGATGCGGGCATTCCGCTCACGATTCCGAGCTCTCTCGGCCCTCGTGTCGGCGCCCTCCTCACCACGCTCTACCTGATCTTCAACGAGGGCTATTTGACCCGCAGCGACCGCCCCGGCGTGGTCCGTGTTGATCTCGTCGACGAGGCGATTCGCCTCACCGAACAGGCTCGCTCTCTCTTGCCCGACGAGGCCGAGATCGCCGGCCTGCTGGCCCTCGAACTGTTCCACCGGAGCCGGTTCGCGACCCGCACCGACGGCGAGGGCGCCATCGTCCTCCTCGAGAACCAGGACCGCAGCCGCTGGGATCTGG
>JAYSTV010000395.1:0-16579 GCA_043719425.1 Acidimicrobiia bacterium
CCCGGACCCTCGTCCGACGTCGAGAACGAGAAGGGAATCGACGCCACGAATAGTTCGCGCCGTGGCACCCGAACGGCACCGCACAGATTCTCTTTTGACGCCGGAGAGGCGGTGTTGGCGTACACGGAAATCGACGGAGCCGTGGGCTGGAGGATGACGATGTTCTCCTCGATGCCGATCGAGGCAAAATCTTTCACTCCCGACGGAACCAGTCTTGCGTCGCTTCCGATCGGCATGTTCCAGATACTCGACCACGTGAACGGCCACTCGGTTGGAGATCGGACCGTCGGGAAGGAGTCCTTGATCGCCGCACTGAGCGGGCGCACCGGGTCGCGGCGGTTCGCCTGAACGACTTGGACAACGGCCGCAGCAACAACGACGCCGCCGAGGGCGATCATCGCGGAGCGTCTCACCGGGTGGGTCCGATCGGTCTCGCCGGATTCCCGACCACAGTCACTCCAGGCTCCACGTCCTTCACGACCACGGAGCCAGCTCCAACGCGTGCTCCGGTCCCGATCGTGATCGGGCCCAGCACAAGGCAGCCGGCGCCCAACTCGACATCGTCGCCAATCACCGGCGACGCCGAGGCGACGCCATGTTTGTCGACGACGTTACCGATGGTGACCGAGTTCCGAATCGTGACACCCGCACCGATGCGCGCCTGGCCGTTGATGACGATGGCCACAGGATGCAGCAATTGGCAGCGGCTACCGATCTGCGTCTCGGGGGGGATCTCAACGCCGAGGATCCACGTGGTCAGCACCTTGTAGAGCCCGATGACGAGCTTGCCGAGCGGGCCACCGCGACGGTGGGCGTCGTTCGCCAGGCGCACCAGCACCATGATCACTTTCGACTTGCCCGAGGAGTTCGCCGACCAATCTTGAAGCAGGCCCGAGGCCCCACGGGTGCCAGCCGCGGTCATCGACCAGCTCCCCGGCCGCGCCGGCGCGAGGCCACGGCGTTGGCGTAGACGGCTTCGGTCCGATCGGTGACCCCGGCCCAGCTAAAGGCCTGCAGAACCTCGCAGCGCAGCCGCGTCGTCTCCGCCAGAATATCGTCGTCGCCGTCGTCGAGGTTTTCCGTGATCGCCCGGGCGAAACCGTCCACGTCGCCATCGCGGAAGATGCGCACACCGGGACGGCTCGTGGGGCCAACGACTTCGAGGATCGGCGCGATGTCGCTGCATACCACCGCTGTGCCGAACGAGACTGCCTCGAGGAGGACAATCGGCAGGCCTTCGAGGTGCGACGGCATCACGACTGCTCGGGCGTTCGAGAACAGCTCCCGCAACGCTTCGCCCCGGCGTTCACCGACGAATCGGACGCGCGGGTCCCTCGTTGCGGCAGTTCGTGTGGTCTCAACATAGGCGTCGGTACCGGCGGCCCCGCCGACGATGATCATCGGTAGGTCGGAGTCGACAAGGGCATATGCGGCCGGGATCATGTCAATCCCCTTCTCGGGGACGAGGCGACCGACGTAGAGAAAGTAGCCGTTGGCTTTTAGGTCCATGCGCTCGAGCTCTTCGGTCCCAAGCACCGGGCCCGGATCGTCGATGCCGTTCGGGATGTACGTCGACTCACGATCGAACTCGACGCGGTAGTCCTCTTCGAGCTGGCGTGAAACCACGATGGTCTCATGGGCGACGCGAGCGGTGGACCAGGCGCCCATGCGGATAACGCGCTGCGCAAACGGGCCCCATTTGGAGCGACGATCGTCGCGACCCTGGACCGTGGCCACGATGCGACAAGAGGGCCGAAGTCGCAGCAACGGAGCGCAAAGGGCCGGTCCCATTGCGTGGAAATGCACCACGTCGTATCGACCGGAAAGAGCCACCACCGTGGCCGCCACGGATTGTGAGAAGGCCCGAAGGTGCTTGCCGGGGATAGCGGGCACGTTTCGATTGACGATTCCCCGATACGTCTTCGGGGCGCGGTCAGCACGCCAACAAAACGCTGTTACCGAATGGCCGCGCTCGACGAGACGGGCGCCGAGTTCCTCCACCGCGCGCTCCACCCCGCCGTAGGCCGCAGGGATGCTGCGTTGGCCGATCATTGCGATCCGCAGCGGCTTCATCGATTGTTCGCGTTCGCGTAGACGTCGTCGAGCGCCGCTAAGTGGGCCGCCGGGTCGTGTCGGGACGCCACTCGATCCTGCGCATTTCGACCCAAGTGCTCAGCAATTCCGGGATCCTGCAGCAGTGCGTCGAGCTCGCCAGCAACCTGCGTGGGGTCCTCCGGTCGCACCAGTCGCCCGGTCGTGTGGTCCACCAACTCGGGGATGCCGCCGAGATCGGTAGCGACTACCGGCACACCGCAGGCGAATGCCTCGAGAATGCTCATTGGCTGGTTCTCGTAGTAGCGGGCGGTAAGGACGGCAACCGAGCTTGTGCGCAGTCGCTCGAGCACGGCCTCGCGCCCGACATGGCCGTGAAAGGTGACACGGCCCGGAGCCTCGACCGCCGCCAGCGCCCGCAATGCCCGCTCCTCGGGACCTGAACCAAGAATGTGGAGATGGGCGCCCGGGGAGGTCACGAGTCCAATGGCTCGGATCGCGATATCGACGCCCTTTTCCGGCGAGAGGCGACCAACGAATACGACCGATCCGTCACGTCGCCCCGGAATGGCGATCGGATCGACGCCAAACCCATGGCGAAGGACCTGCACGCGGTCCGGATACACGTCGGCGCGTCGCAAGAGCTCGGCCAGGAACTCACTTGGCGCGAGGAACCTGGACACGTGCCCGTACGAGTGGAACGTCCGATGCAACGAACTCTCGACGGCCACGAGTGCGCTCGCCGCGAGTGAGCCGCGGTTACAGCGCCGAATGACGGCCTCGCGGAAACCCTTGCGTACGCAGGCGTCACACGGCCCGCTCCCGTCGAGCATCCGGTAGGTCGGACAGACCAGCTTGAAGTCGTGCACGGTCATCACGGCCGCGATGCCCGCCCGTCGGAGCGGTTGCAGGATCGACGGGGAAAGCTGGTGGTAAATGTTATGGAGATGCACCACATCGGGGCGGAAGCGCTCGACGATTTCGGCCATCGCTTCTCGTGCCGGACGCGAATGCACCATCGTGCGCGCCATCGTGATCGCACCGCCCACGCCCGACGGCGCCTCGTCGAAGGCGAGGTAGGGCGGGAACAGCGCGTCGTAGGTGGCCGGCTCGTTTTCTGGGTGCGCCATCGCGAAGTACTCGACCTCGTGACCATGCCCCACCTGCGCACGACCGAGATCGAGCATGTAGCTGGCAGCACCACCCTGACGGCGCAGAAACTTGTCGACATGCAATATTCGCATTGGTAGCAATCACTAGAGAGTCGGATACACCGTACACGCTGCGGGAATGGCGGCCAAAGGAAGAATTGGAATTGGGTCGTTCGCACTATCGCGCTCGACGAATTGTCGCCGAACTCCCCAAGGCTGCTCATCAAAGGCGCCACCCCAAGACAGCCCGTCCTGCCCGTCTCTCGATGGACAGATGCGAGAGTGGAGGTGAGATTCCGGGCGGTCCAAGGCCAACCTGCTTCGGGCCTTGCTGGTGAAATCTGTCATGTCCGGAACCACATTGGTTCATGATTAGGCAGATATACCGATGCCTATCGGACCACCCCAAGTCGAGCAATAGCGCGAAAGCGGCTAAGCCTCGCCAAAGTGAACGGGGGTAAGAAGGGCGAATACTACCGAGACGGCTGTGAGTTCTCCGTGAAAATTCCCCATCCGTGATCCATCAAAAGTCGGGGGTCTTCTGGCCGGAGCCAAATGGGCACGGCGGCCCCCAACGTGTCGAGCGAACAAGGCGCGACAACGTTGGAGGGGCTCCGAAGATCACTACGTCGAGACGGTGTATTCCGACGAAGGTGTGCGCCAGGCGAGCACCGATGAGGTGCTCGTTCCGGTCGACCGTCCGGCGGTATTCGAGGTCTCCGTGCTCTTCTGACCGGGTTTGCGGACCAGCACCTGGACGAGACTGTTTCCACTCGTCCTCTTCGACGCTGGGTTGTTTGCCTTCCTCGCTTTCTGTGCCGGCGTCACCAACCGATTCCGGGTCGCCGGGCGAACCTTCGGCGTCGACGTTGGGACGGTGAGGGCCAGACTTCCAGGCGCGGTCGTCGACGGGTTGGCGGATGGCGGGATCGTCGTCGGCCGGACAGTCGATGCCGGAATCGTCGGCGACAGTTCGGTGGTGGACGGGCTGGTCGCGGCGGGGACCGACGGCGACGGAAGCGACGGCGGGGTCGGCGTGGTCGGCGTCAGCTCAGCCTGAACCGACGTTCTCGCGGCAACGACCTGGGTCGGTGCCGGCACGGTCGGTGCCGGCAGGGGCGACGTTGAGGCGGGGGGTGAGGTTGAGGCGGGGGGCGGTGGCACAATCGACGGAACGGTCACGAAGAGTGTCGTGGTCGACACCGGCCCACTTGGCACCGTCGGGGTCGGAATCGTCTCGGTCGGCGACCCCGGGGTCGAGATGCTTCCGAGCACACTCGGCAGCACCGACATCCAGGCGGTCGCAACCTTGGCCGCACCCGAGTCGCTGAGGTGAATCTGGTCGGCGAAGTCCGAGGACTGCAATGGCACCGCGTGGAGATCAGCGAAGAACACATTGTCCGTCGAGCTCGCCGACCCGAGCGCGGCGGCCATAGCGTTCACCGCGTCGTATTCGGCCCAACCGCTCGACCAGGCGACCGGGAGCAGGGAACCAACCACGATTTTCGCGTTGGGGGCAAGCGTGCGCATCTTTCCCACGAGGCCGGACAACTTGGCGGCGGCATCAGCTGGGTTCACCGTCCGACGGACACCGGCCTGACCGGCCGCGACGTCTTGCGGGAACATGTCATTGATCCCGGCGAGGAGCAGGACCACGTCGGGCTGCGCAGCGCCCAGCCAGCCACCGATGTTGTCCGAGAGGTTCCAGGCAGCTGGGTCACACGTCAACGTGGCGTTGGCGGTCCGGGTGCAGTACTTCGAATCGTCCGGCCCTAGCGTGAACCCGCCGTGCCCTTCGTTGTCCGGGTCGCCGGACGCGGCCGTCGGCGATGACTGGCTTCCGACGAAGTCGACCTTGTAACCAGCCGAGGTGAGCTGGCCGTAGAGGTGTCCACGGTAGCTTTGCGCCCCCGTCGCGCCATCGCCCACGGTCAGCGAGTCGCCAAGCGGCATGATCTTCACAGTCTTGCCCGACGCCGGAGGCACCGTCGGAGGCACCGTCGGATTGGCGCCGGGAATCGTCGTGCCCGAGCCCGCCACGCCATCACAGCCGGCGGGCGCGCCGCCGGTGCCGTCAGCAAACGCCGGTGCACACGTCGTACGCCTGGTTCCGGGGCCGCCAATCGAGCCGGGCCCGTTATTGGCGACGACGTTGAGGTTGGAGAACAGGGCCCCAATGTCCTTGGCCCAGAGACATTCCGTCGAAGCCGATGAGCAGGTCGAGACCGTTCCCGACGACATCGGGAAGCCCCAGCGCGAGTTGAACTCATCGGTGACCCGACCCTCTGGACCCCATTCGGTGGCGACGGCGTAGACGTCCCAGGCCGTGTCGTCGACGACGTAGCCGCCGTAGTCCTGCAGCGCCCGGGCCAAGATGCGGGCCGGCTCCGTTCGCAGGCCATCAATCGAGAAGTCGGGCCGTAGCGCCAGGAGTGCACCCATCTCGAGCGATGGGACGGACCCGGCGTAGTTCGACGCCGCATACCCGTCGGCCTGCACGGCCGGCCAGCGGAACCCCGGCGTGCCGTCGTTGCGGTAGGCAAGGAACCGTTTGGCAAAGAGTTCGAGCTTCACAGCGTGGCTGATCGTGCCTCCCGGAACGAGTTCACCCATGCGGATCGTGCCTCCGATGCTCGACATGCCGCTCCCGCCGTGGGCACCGGCGATGCCGTCGCCGGTGCGGATGTCCGCGTCCGGGTAGACGTACTGCGAGACCGTGCGGCCGTCGGCGCAGCGGTGCAGCGGCTGCGACTGCTTCACCGTGTGGCCGTCGGCGAGTAAGACGGCCGAAGCCATGTTCGGGGTCGACCCGCCGTAGCCGGGGTCGGTAAAGAAGTTCTGGGGAATCGGTGCGCTGAAGAGCACGTTGGAAGTGGCGGATCCACAGCGCGTCTTCGATCCGTCCCAGCCGGCCGTCGTCTCGTACACCGGCGAGCTCGGGGCCTCCGGATGCAAAACGAGCACGTTCTCGTCGGCATCGAGCGAGACGCCAGTCGCCGGCGCGATTGCGGCGGGCTCGTAGGCGGCACCGGAGCCGATGGGCATGTTCCAGATTGAGTTCCACGAGAACGGCCACGTGGTTGGATTGCGGGTCGTTGCGGTCACGGCGCCAACTTGGCCCAGTGCCGATGTTGCGACGAGACCGCCGGTGATGAGGGCGGCGGCTGCGGTAGCGGCGTAGCGACGGCCCCTTCCCCGCAGCAGCGAGAGGTGACCTTCCCGATCGGAATGGACGCAGTTCGGTGTTTGGTAACGGGACATGCGGACTCCTTGTGTGGATGTTCGCTAGTCCCATCGACCTATCGCCGAATTGACCTTGAGCCGGGCGCAGCTCCTGGAGTGGGTCAAAATACCCAGATTTGAAGCCTGCCGCCGGACCTGAGCAGGTCGTTTACGTGGCCGATCTTTTTGGTATCGAGGGCCCGTATTTTGGCGGCGAAGACCCTGATTTCGGTGGCGAGGGCGCGGACTTGTTCGGTGTCAGCGATGCCCGACTCGTCGATTTGGTCGTCGTTCTCGTTGCCGAACCACGCGTGGTGGGACTCGTCGACGGTCGAGTCGTTGGAGTCGGGGCTCCTGCACACCCGGGCCCCTCGGTGCTCGGCGCGCCGGCGATCGGCGGCGCACAGGCGACTCGGCGCTTCCCGGGGCCACCGACGCTTCCCGGCGTGTTGTTGTCGACCACGGCGAGAGCGCCAACAACGCGTTTGATGTCGTTTCGCCAGGCGCAGGCGTCGGCCGACGTGCGGCAGTCAACGTCCGAGGGGGTGCCCAGGTCGAACCCGTAGTTTGCGCTGAACTCCGTGCTGACTCGCCCGGCCGGACCCCATTCGGTGGCCACCGCGACCACGTCTTGCGCGGTGTCGTCGACCACGTACCCGCCGTAGTCACGCAATGCCGTCGCCAGGATCTTCGCCGGCTCAGTGGCAAGGGTTTTCAGGTCAAAATCGGGACGCAGGGCAAGCAGCGCGCCCATCTCGAGCGCCGGGATCGGTCCCTGGTACCCGGCCGAGGCGTACTCGTCGGCCCGACTCGCCGGCCAGCGGTACCCCGGGGTCGAGTCCTGGCGCAGCGCCAGGAACTTCTTGCCGAACACCTCAAGCTTGAGTGCGTGACGGATCCGGCTGCCCGGGCGGAGTTCGCCGACGCGGATCGTGCCGCCGATGCTGGACATCGCCGACCCGCCGTGAGCGCCGACCAGTCCGGTTCCCGAGACGAGGTCGTCGTTGTCGAACACGTATTGCGTGATCGCTCGACCGTCGGCACAGCGGTGAAACGGCTGCATCTGGCTGACCGTGCGTCCGTCGGGAAGAAGCACCGCGGCCGCCGCATTTGGCGTGGCCCCGCGGTACCCCGGGTCGGTCCTGAAGTCGGAGGGGATGGGCACGTTCGCCAGCACCTTGGGCGTCACGTTGGCGCATCGGGTCGTCGCCGCGTCCCAACCGGCCGTGTGCTCGTAGACAGGGACGACCGGTGCGGTCGGGGTCAGGATCAGGAGGTCCTCATCGGGGTCGAGCCCGGTGCCGGCGGTGATCCCTGCGTCCACGTAGCTCGCAGCATCACCGATCGGCGTGTTCCAGATCGAATCGGAGCGGAACGGCCAAAGGAGAGGGTCGCGATCAGCGGACACCACCGCCGGTGCAGCGATGTTGGAGCTGCAGGCGACAACAACGGCCACCGTCAGAATCCACCGTCCGGCGCGACAGCAACGCCGAACCCATTGCACCATTCCAAACACTAACTCGTCGTCGTCCATCGCGGCTGCACACGCACGGTCACCGCCGACCGCTCCACGCGGCCGGGATACTCTGCTTCGATGACGGACACCACCGCGCGACTGCCCGGCCTGTGGCGACGCGCAACGGCGTTGCTCATGGCCGGCGGCCTTGCCTCGATCGTCGGCAGCGCAGGGGCCGTCACGAGCAAGCCGACGATTGCCCCCGTTCTGCGGATCATGCCGCTCGGCGACTCGCTGACCGCCGGCGGGGGAGCCGATCCAGGCGCTCATCAGAGCTACCGAGGACACCTCGCTATCACGCTCCGCGCCGCTGGGTACTCCGTCGACTTCGTTGGCAGCGACGCCACACCCACGTTGGTGGGCGGCGACGCAGACAATGAAGGCCACGGGGGCTTCACGATCGGCCCGGACGCGTCGCAGTTCTGCGCTCGTTCCGCCACCGGTGAACTGCAGTGTCAGCGCCAGAAATTCAACCTGGCCGACAATATTGATGACTGGTTGGGTGTCGCGAAACCAGACGTGATCCTGCTGTTGGTCGGGGTGAATGACCAGTACCCATCGGACGTCGCGGCTGGCGCGTCTGGGCTGCTGCGCCCGGTGAACCCCGACGAAGCGCCGGGGAAGCTGACAACACTCGTCGGACGCCTCGCCGCAACAAGCACCCAGCCTTGGGTGTTCGTCGCCTCGCTGCCGTCGTTGGTAGACGCCACCGTTACCCAGTCCGTTAGCGCCCTGAACGCGACATCGCGCTCACTCGGCTCCGCCAGCACCACGGACAAGGTGGTGTTCGTCGACCTGGCGTCGACGGCGCTGGTCCCGACGGACTTCGCCGATGCGGTCCATCTGTCTGATGCCGGCGCGGCAAAGATTGCCGACCGCTGGTTCCGGTCGATCCAAGCGACGCTCCCGCCGCCGACTCCGGGCGGTGCGACGGCCGCCTCCGCCACCCCCACCGCGGCGACGCCCGTCCTCACGGACACGTGCGCGGCTGCGCTCACGCCCTCGGTCGGTGAAGCGACGTTCGCCTACACGGTGTCGGCGACCTCGGCTGTAAGTCCGGCCGAACGAATCACGGACGGGCTCGGATGTGCCAACGACTCCCGGTGGATCGCGGCCGCAACAGACCCCCAGACCCTCAGCCTCCGCACCCAGGACAACGCCCGGGCACGGACGATCCGGATCCTGTGGGACCGCTCGGCGGCCACATCGTTCATCATCGAATCCAGCACGAACGGCCGCACGTGGCGACGGGTCGCGTCAGTGACCCGAAACGCCCGTAACGAAGATCAATTCGTGACCACTCACCGGATCTCCGGGACTGGCGCGTCGTACATCCGGCTCCGCTCGATGGTGCGCACCCCGGAGGCGAAGGCCGGGGGGTGGGGGATTAGCATCCGCGAGCTCGTGTTGTCCGCCCCGTCGGCCTAGGGCACACGGGGGCAATCGGGGCGACGCGCCGACACGAAAACGGGCTCGATTGGGCCGCTCGTGTGAACGACAAACCCAACGGGGGACGAAGCCAGGTCTGCTACTTTTGTCAGTCCACACGGTCTGGACCCGTGGTGCAGCCAGGAGTGCACGCCGGCCTGTCAAGCCGGAGGTCGCGGGTTCAAATCCCGTCGGGTCCGCCACTCGGCCTCCGCAAGGAGGCCCTGTTTGTTTCACCGTCTGTCTTGCAAGGTCGGATAGCTCAGTTGGTAGAGCGCACGCCTGAAAAGCGTGAGGTCACCGGATCGACACCGGTTCCGACCACCAGGAGGAGAGCAGCTACTCCTTGTCCGGCGGGTGCAGGGTGAGCCAGCCATCATGGCGACTGACCCGCCAGCCGCCTTCAAGTTCGCATGCCGCTCGCTCCCCTGAGGCAACTGCCACGACGCGGTCGAGCGCCGCGGCGTCGACCACGCGGCCGTCGCCCACGCCGCTGGCGACGAGCCACCGCCGCAGCGCCCGGCGCGCCAACGGGACCGGCACTTTGCGCAGAGCCCACCGGGCCGACGGGTCAATCGACGCGCTGAGGTCGTCGAGCAAGACCACATCGTCGGCGACCACCTCGGCATGTCGGGCGAGGAGGGCGGCCACGTCGCGCTCGGCCACATCGTTCAGCAACGGCAGCACCTCGCGGCGGACGCGGACACGCCGGAACGCGGGGTCGGTGTTCATTGGGTCGTCGACGGTAACCAGGCCCAGCGAGGCGCACAACGCCACGGTGTCAGTCCGTCGCAGGCCAAGCAACGGGCGCGCGATGCCGCCGGGACGCGGTCTGGCCATCGATGCGACGCCGTCGAGGCCCGTCCCGCGAAGCAGATGCAGGAGCACCGTCTCGGCCAGATCGTCGGCGGTATGGCCGGTCCACACGTCGGGAGGAAGGAAGCCGTAACGGGCAACACGGGCCCGTTCTTCGAGGTTGGGGCCGGGGGTCACGGCCACCCGATGGGCCACGAAGTCCACGCCCAGCCGCCCGGCCAGGGCACCAACGAACGAACTCTCCGCCGGGGACTCAGTGCGCAGTCCGTGGTCCACATGGACAAGGCCCGCACACCGCTGGGCGACGACACTCAGGAGGGCCAGGGCGGTTGAATCGGCGCCGCCGGAAACGGCGCACCACCCAGCGCCCGAACTCGGAAAGCGACAACGGGCCGTAAGCGAAAGCGCGAGCGAACTCTGCGTGAGCGCCCGGAGAAGCGCGTCATCGGCCACGGCCGGACCGGAGAACGAGCGCCGAGACTCAGTCCTTGGTGATGCGGCTGACCTTGTTGCGAGCAACCTTCAGGTAGTACCCGATGAGGATGAAGCCCACGCCGGACATCGCACCAGCGAAGAGGACGACCCCGAGCCAGTAGAACCACGGCTTCGCAGCAAGAATCATGGGCGCCATGGTAGGCGCCGGCTGCGGGTTGTTTCGAGCGTGGAGGCCACGCTCACCGAAAACGGTGGCTAGGCGATCTTCTTGCCGCGTGTGCGGGGAACGATCATCGGCTCGTGCATCGAGCAAAATTTGCCATTGTTGTAAATCGAAAGTCGAGTTCCACATCCCGCCTCACGGCAGACCCGACCCGACGAGAACTTCCTCGACGGACGGTCCGAGCCGGAGAGCGGCTTCGCGCCTACAGCATGTTCTGTCATGCCACGGTCAACCGGCCGGCGCGGCGATCCATTCCAGCCGCCAGCACAAATATTGCTAAATCGCGCTAAGAACTACCAGGCGCCGATCACGACTGGCTAGGCCGTGGCGTCAGGGCCCGAGAGGGCTGCTCGGATGCGGGCGGCAAGATCCGGCGGAACCTCCGTGACCGTCCTGGTGCGCACCACCACGCGAAGCTCGGCCTCAAAGTCGAAGGCGCTAAAGCACGAGGGACAGGCGTCGAGATGCATCTGGATCTTGATCCGTCGCTGCTCGGTCAACTCACCATCGAGGAAGTGGCCGAGTCGGGAAACCATGGCCGAACAATCGCCGCCGAGCGACATATCGATGGGGCCGAACGGATCGTAGGGATCGGGTGAGGACTTCGGGCTGTAGACGGTCATGGTGGTGTGGTCCTCGTGCGGCCCCCGCCGCGTGTTCCTGCACTGCCCGGATCGTGGCCAGCGACAAGCCGCTGGTGAACGAGGCGGCCCGTCAGGTTGCCTGCGGCACGAGGCGATGCTCGATGCCAAAATCCCACAACGCCTTCTGCAGGGCTTTTCTTCCCCGATGCAGCCGACTCATGACCGTGCCGATCGGAACGTCGAGAATCTCGGCGATTTCCTTGTAGTGAAAACCCTCGACATCGGCCAAGAGCACGGGCAGACGGAACGATTCCGGCAGCGCGTCGACGGCCGCTTTCACTTCGCCATCGGTCAACTGGTCGAGGGCAAAGTCCTCAGCCGACCGGCTCATTGCCGCCGCTTCGAGACCACCGAGTTTGCGGTAGAGGAAAAGCTCCTCACCCTCGCCGAGCGATTCCTGGTCGGGGCGACGTTGACGGGCTCGGTAGGCGTTGATGTACGTGTTCGTGAGAATGCGGAACAGCCACGCCTTGAGATTGGTCCCGGCCTCGAAGTTGCCGAAGCCTCGGTACGCCTTGAGCATTGCTTCCTGGACCAAGTCCTCCGCATCGGCGCGGTTGTGGGTCATGCGAAAGGCGCCCGAATACAGCGAGGGCAGGTGCTCCATTGCTTGGCGTTCGAAGTCCGCCTGATCAGCCACGTTGAGAACCATACGCCGCGCACATGAGAACTCGCCCATGGAATGCTGAGGCGTAGGTGTGACGTCGGTCCGGCAGTTGCTCCGACGCACAGTCCGGCCCAACGAGACGCGCACGGCCGACGAACGCCGCCCCGGAGCAGGTGACGCAAGAGCAGCACCGCAGAACTGCGAGTCAGCGGTCGGGCACGACGTCCCACGGGTTGGGTAGTTCGTCGGAGGTGACGCAGGCGAGGGCCACGCCGCGCTGGGCGAGGATGGCGTCGACCGAGGCAGCATCGACGTCAGTGACCGAATGGACCAGGTGGACTTGGCGGTCGGGTGGGCCAACGAAGCCCGCCGCCCGCAACGCCTCGGGGCCGCCTTCGAACGTGCCCCAGCGAACTTCGGGCAGGGCATCGAACCAGCGACGCGGAATCGGTTGCCCGCAGTTGCAGACGGTCGACGCCGGGCCGCGAAGACCGGCGAGACGGCGGAGTTCGGCGGTCCGACCATTCGCCGGAGAGTTCGGAATCTCGTCGAAGAACACTCCTCGCACGCCGTAGTACTCGGCGTACCGCTCAACGTCGGCGGCGACTGCGGGGCGGGGGCGGGTGAGCCAGGAGGTGGCCACGTAGCCAAGCACTTCGGACCCGCAGTGGTGAAGTTGAGCGACGAGCTCGCGATAGCCGTGATGTTGGTGATCGCCGGGACCGTTCGCTGGATTGATGATCACCGTCGAGGGAGCAAGATCCAGGAGTGTCCGCCAGTCGCCAGCGGCCCACGGGCCGAAATAGGCCGGCACCACGAGAGCGGGAAAAGGGCGGGCGGTCATGGTGGCGGGGACTGTCGACGGTGACTGTCGTGAACCGAAAAGACCAACGACGACCCGGCGACAACGCCACGCTCGAAAAGCACGGCGACGACATTGGCGTCGGAAGAACATTGCGCCTGAGCCCGAGGCCGGAATTGAACCGGCGACCTGCT
Source organism: Acidimicrobiia bacterium (assembly GCA_043719425.1). Lineage (GTDB taxonomy): Bacteria > Actinomycetota > Acidimicrobiia > Acidimicrobiales > JANYDT01 > JANLQX01. The sequence continues at coordinate 13,091 of JAYSTV010000395.1, forward strand.
CATTACGAGTGAGCTGCTCTACCCCTGAGCTACCCGGGCGGGATGAGGCCGATCATGGTAGCCCGGCTCCACCGCCACCCAGGGACGCGTTCGGGGACGCGTTCGGGTCCCGCCATGGCCTCAGCCGAGGTGCAGGAGAAGCGATTGCAGGGCGAGCGCGAGATTTGGGTTGCGCTCCAGGTGCACGTTGGTTTCGGCGATGCGAGTCACGGCCCGAAGAGCCGACGCTTGCTCGTCTGAGGGGGCCTTGGCTCGGCTCGCGTAGACCCGGGTCAAGATCCCGAGGCCGAAGCGGAGTTCGTCGTCACGGACGCGCTTTTGCTCACGTTTGTGGCGCTCCAGCAGTTCCTTGCGAGTCCCGGCCCCACCCCGAGCACCGACGGCCTCCAGCCGGGTCTCCATGGCCGCCGCTTCGGCGTCCTGACGTGCCGCCAACGGCCCTGCCGCGGCGTGATCGAGGAGGGCGATCGTCTCGGCCACGATGACCGACACCGCCGCGCCGGTCCCGTCGAGGCGCGACGGAATGCGCTCCCAGAACTCGAGCCGCGAGCCGAGGTCGGGATCGGCGACGAGCAGGCGGGCGCGGTCGAGGCGCCCGCCGGCGAGGTCGGCGGCCCGTTCGGCCTGCTCCGACGCGGCACCGTCGTGCACGAGCGTTTCCACAATGGTGCGCCGACCAAGCACGGCGAAGGGCACCACCACGCAGCGCGACGCAATGGTCACCAGCTCCGGCGTGATCTGCTCGGCCAGCACCACGAACACCGTGCTGGGCGGCGGTTCCTCGATGATCTTGAGCAGGGTTGGAGCGGCCGCCGTGACGAGATGAAAGTCGACGAGGACCAAGACCTTGCGGGGACCCTCCGTTGGCGACCGCAACGCCAGGCGGACGATCTCTCGGGCCTGTTCGACCGTGATCGACGCGCCCTCGCGCTCAACCACGACGAGATCGGGATGGGCTTCGGCCAACGCCCGAACACAGACCGAGCAGCGGCCACAACCCCCTCGTGGGCACAGCAGCGCAGCGGCGAACGACCGGGCGGCCACCAACTTGCCGACCCCGGCGGGACCCGTGAAGAGGTACGCGTGCACGGGCGTGAGCGTGGAGGCCCGCAGCTGTCTGACGGCGTCGGGTTGGCCGATCACCTGGACCCAGAGCGCCTCGACCGACGGCTCGCGCAGGATCTCTTCGTCCGGCTCCGCGACGGGTCGGGCGGGAGTCTCGACGTGGGGTGAGCCACCCCCGCCGACATCGGAAATCACTTCCTCATCGAGCACCTCGGCGCCAACAATCTCGGCGCCTAACGGTTCCGACGCCACCGGTTCGGCGGGAGGTCGGGGTTCGGCGACCGCCGCATCGGCGACGGAATCGTCGTGCTCGATGTCGGGCTCGACCTGCGGCGGCGTCGGGGCGTCGTAGTCCGACACGTCGAAGAGGCTCACGGGAGAACCGCCGCCACCGCTGGCCAGATCCGCGCCGCAACTTCTTCGCGGGTGCCGGTGCCTGACACGGCCATCGTCGCCGCGCGGGTGGCCAGGTCGTCGTAGGCGGCACTGACCCGGCGGACGAAATCGGGCCCGATCGACTCCAGTCGATCGGGCGCGCCGATGGCCGAAAGACGCGACAGCGAGACCTCGACCGGTACCTGGATCACGACCGTCAGCGTGGGGACAAGGTCCTCGGTGGCCCACAGTGACAGGCGTTCGATCGGCTCGGCGCCGAGGCCCCGACCAACTCCCTGGTAGGCGATCGACGAGCCGAGGTAGCGATCGCACAGCACCACCGAACCCACACGCAACGCGGGTCGAATGACCTCGGCCACATCCTGGGCCCGGTCGGCGGCCATCAGGAGCGCCTCGGCGCGCGGGGACATGACGGCCCCTTCGTCGGAATGATCCAGGACGAGGGCCCGGATGCGTTTGCCAACGGCCGTCCCGCCGGGCTCGCGAGTGACCACCACTTGGTGGCCGAGACCACGAAGCCGCTCAGCGAGCAGGCCGATCTGGGTCGACTTGCCCGACGCGTCGGGGCCTTCGAAGGCAATGAACGCGCCGGGACCGGCATGGGGGCGCGGTGTCGACGCGGCCATGTCCGTCAGGCAGTCGGTGTGGCGGCGCTGCTCTTGGCCGTTCCCTTGGCCACCTTCTTGGCCACCGCCTTCTTGGGCGCAGCCTTCTTGGGCGCAGCCTTTTTCGCCGCCGCCTGGCGCGGGGCCGCCGCCTTCTTCGGCGCGGCCTTCTTGGCACCCCGGGCGCCACCGCGAGCCACCGTTTTCGCCGGCTTGGTCAGGTCGTAGACGCGACGTTCGGCCAACAGTTCCTGAGCGCGGGCCACGTTGATCGTTTCGGGATCGTCGCCGCGGCGCAATGACGCATTGGTCTCACCGTCGGTCACGTAGAGACCGAAGCGCCCCTCTTTCATGATGATCGCCTTGCCCGACACGGGGTCCTCGCCGAAGGTCGCCATGGGCGGTTTGGGTGCCGCACCACGCCGACCAAAGGTCTTCGGCTGGGCGTAGATGGCCATCGCCTGTTCCAACGTGATGGTGAGGAGTTCTTCTTCGGCGCCGATAGAACGCGAGTCGACGCCTTTTCGGAGATACGGGCCGTAGCGACCGTTCTGGGCGACGACTTCTTCGCCCGTCGCCTCGTCGATACCGAGGACGCGCGGGAGCGTGAGCAACGACAGCGCCTGTTCCATCGTGACGGAGTCGACCGCCATCGATGCGAACAGAGAAGCGGTGCGCGGTTTTGGTGCTTCGACCTTCTTCTTGCGTCCCTTGGTGGGTGCCGCGGGCGTCTCGCCGGCCGCCTCCAATGACGCGACCTCGGCCGCGCGAGCGACCAACGTTTCCACGTCGCCGAGCTGCACATAGGGCCCGAAGCGACCCGCCTTCGCGTAGAGATTGAGACCCGTTTCGGGGTCAACGCCGATCACTCGATCGCCCTTCGGCGCAGCCAAAAGTTCAAGAGCCTTTTCGACGGTGAGTTCGTCGGGCGCGAGGTCGTCGGGCACCGGCGCGGTGTCATCGCCCCGCTTGACGTAGGGGCCGTAGCGACCCGGGCGCACAACAACGGGCACCATGTTGTCGTCGAACCCGATGGCAATCGAATTGATGGTTGCCGCGTCGATGTCGTCGAGACGGGTCGACACCATTTCTTTCAGGCCGGGCGATGACGAGCCGGGCACAACCGGCGAGCCGACGCCCACGGATGCAGGCGCGCTGCCTTCGCCGCCACCGAAATAGAAACGGCGCAGCCACGGCACCGACTGCGCCTGCCCAGCCGCAATCGTGTCGAGGTCGTCTTCCATGCGGGCGGTGAACTCGTAGTCCACGAGATCGCCAAAGTGCTGTTCAAGCAGGCCGATCACGGCGAACGCGACGAACGACGGAACGAGCGCGGTGCCCTTCTTCCACACGTAGCCGCGATTCTGAATGGTGCCAATGATCGACGCATAGGTCGACGGGCGACCGACGCCCATCTCTTCGA
>JAYSTV010000396.1:0-16493 GCA_043719425.1 Acidimicrobiia bacterium
AGGTTGGGTGGTCGGCTGAGGTGCTGCACGCCTTCGGGGCTGGTGAAGGTGATGGTGTCGTTGGCGTTGCCGGTGGCGGTCCAGCCGCCTTTGTGGACCGTGGTGTGGTGGCGTCGACACAGTAGGCCGCAGTTGTCGCGGTTGGTGAGTCCACCGCGTATCCAGTGTTTGATGTGGTGGACGTCGGTGAAGGTGGCGGGCATGTTGCAGCCGGGGAAGCGACATGTCCGGTCGCGTTTGGTGACGGCTTTGCGGAGTGCGGGTGGCACGACGCGGGTTTCGCGGCCGAGGTCGATGACGATGGATGGTCCGGTGGTGAGGATCCTGGCGACGGAGGAGTCGCAGCAGGTTTGGACGACGGACCAGATGTCGATGCCGTTGATGGAGTACGGCGTTTCGGCGTTCCCGGTGAGATGGGCGGTGGTGAGCCGGTCGAGGTCGACGGTGATGATCACGTGGGCCCGGTTGAGCGATGCGTTCTTGCCTTTGGCGACGGCGTCGTGGTGGTCGAGGAAGAACTGGGCGACGAGGATGAGCGCGTCGGCGCGTTGTTGTGACGGGGTCCGGGTGTCTTTCGGAACTTCACCGCCGGTTTCGACGATGGCGGCGGCGATTTCGGCGTCGACCCGGTCGGCCCAACTGCGGGCCAATACCCGGCAGTGGGCCACGGTCAACGCGACACACCGATCAATCAGAAGGTCAACGTCCCTTTCCACATGGGAGGCGCGTGCGGCCGTGAACACGTGGACGAGTTGGTCGGCCTGATCGAAACTGAGCGTGCCGCTCGCCAACGCGTGGTGCAGTGAAGGGCAGTCCCGCAGCCCACGCGCTTGACGCAAGAGCCCGACGGAGTGGCCGTGAGAGATACGGAGTTTTGCCCGTAACCATCCGGCAGCTGACCGGGCGCCATCAATCGTATGAGCATCGGCCCGGTCCCACCACACCAACGTGTTCATGAGGTCGAGCTGGGCCTGTTCGGCGCGGTGCCAGGCTTCGAATACGGCTTCGCGTTCGTCGGCCGGCCGCCAGTTCAGGGCTGCTTCGGCCGACCAAAGATCGAAGTCCGACGACTCAGTTTCGAGATCGACGCCGCTCGGGAACATACATTCGACTTTACCAAACGACACAACGAGCGTCAAGCCAAAAACGAAGAAATGTCGGGAATCCTTTTGGATATATGGAGAGTACTGTTTGACCATGACAAAGCAACGAAAGGCTGTTGGTGCCGTATTTGCGATCATGCTTGCCTCGACGAGAACGGCCCCTATTCCGGCTGGGAACCACGCCGAGAGTGGACGCCACGATCATTGACACTCTGACCACCAAGATCTTCGCCAACCGCGACGAGATCGTCGGCTTTCGACCATGGAGCCCTGATCAACCGGGACTCACCCGGATGGCTGCAACTCGGTGACCACGGCCGCCTTGTTCGCCGGCGGTCGATTCGTTGTCGATCCCTATCGAGAGCAAACCGCAATGGCCTGTGCCAGCAATCCAACGAATGCCGCGGCGCTGCTGTTGTCGAACCCCGCCGGCACCGGCACCTACACGCGCACGGGATCAACCCTGACGTTGCGGTTTGTCGACGGCGCCACCGCCGTGCTGAGCGTTAGATCACTTGCGTGAGACCGCCGTCGACGACGATGACGTTGCCTGACATGTAGGTGTTTCGCAGGCACGCCAGCACGGCCTCGGCGCAATCATCCGGCGTGGCCGATCGCTTCAGCGGCGCAGTGGCCGCCACGGCAGCGTGTTGGCCGCCCCAGTCCTGCGTCCACGGCGTGACCACCAGGCCGGGGGCCACCGCGTTGCATCGTATGGGGCCATAGGACTTGGCGAGGAGGACGGTCATCTGATTGAGCGCCGCTTTGGTCATCGAGTACGCCATGGAGCTCCCCATCGGCCGAACGCCGGCCACCGACGTGATGTTCACGATGTTCGGATCGGTACTTGCCCGCAGCAACGGGATCGCCGCCTTCGTGAGCCACCAGGTGCCGAACACGTTGACCTCGAACGTCTTGCGGAAGATCTCGTCGGTCAGGGCATCGAGATCGTGGTGGGGCACGAGCGTCGTCCAGCCGGCGTTGTTGATGAGCATGTCGAGCTGACCGAACTTGGTGATCGTGGCGTCGAGCAGTGCCTGACCCTGGGCCTGGTCGGAAATGTCGGCACGCACGTAGAGACCTTCGGTGTCCAGCGACGCGGCGACTGCTTCACCGGCCTCGACCGACGATGACGAATTCACAACGACGTGAGCACCGAGCGCGGCCAGCCGTTCGGCCACCGCTTGACCGATGCCGCTCGACGAGCCGGTGACGATGGCAACTTTGCCGGCGAACTCGGCTGCTGATGGGGACGATGGAGAAGCCATGCCGGGCACCCTACCGAGATCGACGGAGGATCGCCTTCAGACCCTCGCGCCGGGCCAGGCTGGTGAGCTCCGGGTGTTCGTCGACAAAGCGACTCACCGCAGCAGGGGCGGTGTACGAGTAGTCCCGAAGGCCCAGCCGATCGCCTTGGCCACAAAGAACTCGCGATCCTCGGCTCGATGGGTGCAGAACTCGAACAGCTGCGCCTCATCGGTCAGACTCAGTCAATGAATCCGATTCGCGTGGGCTCACTCCTCGTGCAGCCGATCTTCGATGGAACCGCACTGCTGACCACGGAGATGTTCACGACCGCACACGGACCGTCGGACTGGACGAACCACCGGCACCTACTCGACGAGAACCACGCCATGGTTGTCCCCGTCGGTTGCTTTGTCGTTCGTACCGGCAACGAGATCGTTCTGATCGACGCCGGAGCCGGTGATGTTCGCGATGAGATGTTCAACTGCGGCGCCATGCTCGCCAACCTTGCTGCGGAGGGAATCCAACCGGAGCAGGTTGATCGCGTGATCATCACCCACCTCCATACCGACCATTGCGGCTGGGTCGAACATCACGACCGTGTCACCTTTCCGAACGCCACGATCCACGTGGGTGAAGCCGACTGGATCCACTACGCGCGAGACGCTCGCGGTGGCAGATCTCGGGCCGCCAAGTTGCGCGTGGTCGAGGAACACGTCGAGCTGATCGACCGCGACGCGACGACGATCACCGCCGGGATCACCACGCGGGCCACGCCCGGACACACCCCGGGGCACACGAGCCTGGTGATCTCGAGCGGCACCGACCGCCTGATCGTCCTGGGCGACGCCCTCCACTGCCCTGCGCAGCTGACCGAAACCGAGTGGCAATTTCTCTACGACGCCGATCCCGAGTTGGCCAAGCGGTCCCGGGCGGCACTGATCGCCGAAGCCGACGAGCCGAACACCGCGCTGCTCCCGTGCCACTTCCCAAACATGGTTGCCGCGAGACTCCTCGCCGGCTCCGGTCAACGTCAGTGGGTCATCGGCTAAGCCGACGAGCGCGGCATTCGCCGAATAACACGCGCGCTTAGTACAGCAAGAAAGGCCACGCCCGCAGCAAGACTGAACGCGAGTCGATAGCCGGCATCAGACCGGCGCCCGTCACCGCCGACAACAGTGACCATCACCTGCGTGCCAATGACGCCGCCCATCTGCGTAAGGAGTTGTTGCGCCGCGCCGATCACGCCCAACGCGGACTCGGGCACGGCATTGGCAACGGTCGACGTGAGCGAGGGTGCCGCAATACCCATGCCCAACCCGACGAATCCCGTCGCCACCACGAGAGCCAGAAGCGACGAACCGGGTCGCACGACGGCGAAGGCCACCATCGAACCGAAGATGCACGTCATCCCCAGCGTGGCGGTAAATCGCTCGCCACGGCGGATGGCCAGCAGCCCGGCGAGTGGAGCTACGAGGGCGAAGGGGATCGGCCGAGCGATGGTGTACCGGCTGGCCTCCGTGAGCGAGAAGCCGAACCGGCTCGAATCAACAAGGAGATCGTTCACGAGAAACAGCCCAGCCCCCAGGTAGGCGAACTGGGCGAAGGTCTGCGCCCCGAGTCCGGCAACCACGTTGCGGATGCGGAGCAGCTGGAGCGGAAGAAGCGGCTCGGCGACGCGCGTCTCGACCATGGCGAAGGCACCGAGCGCGAGGGGAGCGAGCACGAAGCCGGCGACCACGCGGGGGTCCGTCCAACCCCACGCCGGTCCCCGATTGACCGCGAGCAGCACCAGGAACGTAGCGAGACCGAGCAGCGATGCGCCCGACCAGTCGAAGCGGTGCACGGTGCGGCGCGGCGTCTCGGGCAGCACCACGATGCCAACGATGATGGCGATCACGTAGAGCGGGATCTGGGCCAGAAACATGACCCGCCAACCGAGTCGGTCCACGATCGGGCCACCGAGCAACACGCCAACGACCGGTGATCCCGCATTGACCAACGACCAGTACCCCATCGCCTTGACCCGATCATCGCGGTCGAACACTCGAAAGATCAGTGCCAACGACGAAGGGCCGAGCGACGCGCCCGCCACGGCCGATAGCGCTCGAAAGAAGATAAGCGCGCCGACGTTCGGCGAGAGGCCGACGAGAAGCGACGTGACCGCGCCAACGCCCAGTCCGATCATCATCATCCGCTTGTGGCCACGAAGGTCACCAAGACGACCGAAGGACGGCGCCACCATGGCGGCCACGAGCGACGGAGCGGTGAAGGCCCAAAGGACGAGCGATGGCGGCGCCTTGAGATCCTCGCCGATCGTCGCCCGAGCAACCGAGAGCAACGTGAACACAATCCCGGCGGCGAAGTTACCCAGCAGGACCGCCGTGAGAATCATCCATTTCGACCGTCCCGCATTGGGTAGGCGACGGGCCAACCACTCGCGGAGGACGGACTCCCACGGCAGCGATGGCACCTCGGAGAGCACGGGCTCGAACTCGGCGCCGGATCTGCGACGGTCGTCCTCGTTATCGCGATCAGCCGCAGTTGCCGCTGCAGTTGCGTTCTCGGGATCCAAGGCTTCCGGCGAATCGCCAATCGGGCGTCGTCGCCATTGCCACCACGGAGTACTCATTCGATGACCAGTTCAGCTCCGGACCGGAGCGCACCGCCAATCGCCGGAACGGCGTTGGCGCGAATTCACCGGCACATTCGTCAGTGCACGTAGGGACTTGCGATCGCCTTTCGACGACCCTTCTCTGCGTACATCGATCGATCGGCCCGGCTCACCGCCGCCTCCAACGACTCACCGTCGGCCGCCTCCACGTACCCCCCACTGACCCGGGCATTCCAGACCCCGGCGCCGTGGAGGACGGGCCGGCAGATCTCCTCGCGGAGACGGGCGACGGCGGCTGGTTCCTGGTCAGAGGGCGACGCGAGTGAGAGCAGCACAACGAACTCGTCACCACCAAAGCGGGCCACCACCTCATCAACGCGGGCAAAGGAGCGAAGGCGCCTTCCAATCTCGACCAGAACCTCGTCGCCGGCCACATGACCGAAGCTGTCGTTCACCTGCTTGAAGTCGTCGAGGTCGAAGAAGATCACGCCGATCGGCCGACCAACGGCCCGCAGACGCTCCCATCCAAGACGGAGGCCGGTGCGATTGGCCACCCCCGTTTGCTCGTCGCTCGTTGCCCGCCACGACAGCGCGTCGAGCTCGGCGACTTCGGCGGTGACATCGTCAACCGTGCACAGGATCTCATCGAGCTCGGTGGCATCGGTGGTCGAGATGTTGGCCCGGAATCGCAACACCTGGGTTTGCGTGAGATCGTCGGCCTGAACGTCGAACTCGCCGATCTCACCGAGCGCAACCCACGCCTGGCGAAGAGTGGCCCGATCATGTTCGGCCACGAGATCCCAGAGATGGGCCGACGTGGCCCCGGAGCGACCGAGCATTGCTCGCGCCGGGTCGCTGACCGAACGAATCTCGCCGGCGGCGTCGGCGGTGAAGACTGGCGTGGGGAACTGCTCGACCAGCCGACGGAAGCGCCGTTCTGATGCGTCGAGCGAACGAGTCCTCGCCACCCGTTCCGTCACATCGTGGGACAACGCAATCACCGCTCCGACTTTGGGATCGGCCAGCCGGTTCAGGAGCGTCGTCTCCAGCGTGATCTCCGATCCATCCGGACGAGGCACACTGATCGTGTATTGACGCATTTCGTCCGGGTCCGCCAGCAGCGCAACCCAATGCTCGACAAGCATCGAAATGTCTTCGTCGTGGATCAGAGTCAGAGGCAACACCGACGTCATTTCCTCAACGGAGCGGCCGTAGATATCGGCGACATCGCCATGGGCGGCCATGATCTGGCCGGCCGCATCGAGGTACTGGATCATCGCCAACGTCTTCGCCCGAGAAACAACGGCGACCGGCTCGGGGAGGACCACCGGTTCATCGGTCTGCTCAACCACGACCAGGATCACGCCGAGCGTCGGATCCCCGAGCAAGTTGATGAAGGTAACGACTTCCCACAGGTATCCGACCGCCGGGTCGCGTCGCATGCGGAGGCGAGCGGGCGATGGCTCGTTGGGATTCTGCAGCGCATGCCACCACGCCATCGGGAGCTGCACGCGATCCTCGGCCAGGACCATTGCGTACTCGCCGCGCCACTCGGCCACTTCGGTTGGCACGGCGAGGAAACCCGGAACGGGGACGGAGTTGCCGGCCACGTCGCGCGCTGCCAGTCGCCTCGACCCGACGAAGGCGCGGAGCTCACTCGGCGTCCAGTCAGGGCGAGACATAGAGACATCTTCGACATGCGAGCTTCTTCCGTGAAGCACGATGAGCCATCTGACCCATCGGCGCACTATGCCCTGGCTAAATCCGCCAGTGATTTCTACTCCCAGGCCGCTTCAAGCCACCAGGTTCCGCCTTCGCAAACCGCCAGCACGGCGCGGCCGGTGTCGGTCACTAGTTGTACGCGCGCTTGGCGTCGAGCCTGTTGCACGTCCCACCAGCGCTCCTCCAACGGCCACGGGCCGGCCCATGCAGTGATGACGGCAGCACGCCCGCCGATCACCACGGTGGCCGGTCCATCATCGAGCATGCCTCGACGATTCACCCGCAGCACCGCCCCAGATAGCCCGCAGACCTCGGTCGGGATCGGCAGGGCATGGACCACCGTTGGCCTCGGGGCCGGAAGTGCACCGGGCCATGGACGGTCGGCCGACGCAGCCCCGGCCACGTCGCGGGCATCACCCCACGGCACGAGCGCAACGAGCTCGGACGGGCGACGACCACCGGTCCGCACCGGTCGACACACGGCGTCGGGACCGAGCAGACCCTGCACGCGAGCGAAGGCGCGCGACGCCCGTTCGTCGGCCGCGCTCGCCCCACCCCAGAGAGCCAACTGACGACCGGTGTCGGCCACGATTTCCTCGGGCACCAGCCGCAAATGGGTGATTCCACCGGTGAGCCGATCGGCCAGGCCCACCGCCGACGCACCGCGCAGCCAACCATCGAGCTGCCACCGCACCCGCTCCCCCAACGCCTGTGGAGTGAGACCGCCCGACGTGCCCGTGCCATCGTGGCGCCAACGACGACCGACGACGCGTCCGTCGGGCGTGCCGTCGTCGACGCGCGCTTCGATGAGCACGCACGTGCAGGCCACACCGTGAGTTGCTAAGCGCGCACACAATTCATCGGCGAGACCGCGGGCCACGAACGCGGCAGTGTCGACGCGCTCCAGCGGCGGGTCGCACTCGGTGGCCACGATGAGCTCCGGCGGTGGAGTGCGCGGCCGCAACGGGCGCACGTCGACCCCGGTAGCGATGGTCCATGCGTGCGCACCAACGGCACCGAACCGAGCGAGCACATCGTCGGCCGGAAGCGCGGCGAGGTCGGCCAGGGTGTGAATGCCGAGCCGATGAAGGAGACCCACCAGCTCAACGAGCGCCATGCCGTGTACCTCGCTCGGATGACTCGCCTTCCCGGCTTTCGGGGTTGCCCCTCTGACTCCGTCTCGCGCCGCTCGGGTGACCGCTCGTCCACCTTCGATGGCAACGAGAGCGTCGATCGAATACCCATGGAGGAACGTCGGGGTATCGCCCGGTTCGATCACGCGCACGCCACCGGGCGATGCCGTGCGCGCCGCCAGTGCCGCGGTGAACGGACCGTCGGCGATACCGATGCGAACGTCGAGCGGCTGGGTCGGGTCGAGACTCGACACCGCCTCGGCAATGGCGGCACCCAGCGCCGCATCACCGCCGAAGTAGCGCGACGGACCCCGCGTGGCGAACTGCAACTGACCGGCACGAACAATCTCGACGCGCGGTGTGAACGCATCGACCATGGCCGCCACCGGTTCGAAGAGCCGAACGTCGCGCCCCGGATCATCGTCGACAATTTCCACGTCGGGGCAGCGGCTCTGGGCCTCTCGCCGACGCATGGCCCGCCGCACCCCGTCGGCCCGCGCACTGGCCGACGCGGCGATCACCCGGTTGGCTCGGAAGATGGCGACCGGCACATCGTCGGGCGCATCGCCGGCCCGCACCGCCGCTACCACCGGCCAGTCCGGGCACCACACCACGAGCGAGCGAACCGCGGCCATCAGACCAGCTCCGATGCTGGCCCGGCCAACGTGATGACGCCGCGGCGACGACGAGCCGCGGCACCACGACCGTCGGCCTCCACCTCGACGGACCACGACGAGAGGTGACCGTGTCCGGCGCCGATGCCGTTGAGGTGATGACAGGTCACGGAGAGACGCACGTCGACCGCTTCGGGCCATCGTCCAACAACCACAAGCACCGCACCCCGTTCACGGGCCCGAGCAGACAGACGGCGAGCGTCGGCCATACGGCTGATCACCCCCGCCCCCACGACAACAACATCGAGTGCGTCGACCAGCGCGGCGACCACCGTGGCGGCCAGGTCCGGGGGTGGCGCCACGACAACCGCGAGGCGCTCGAAGGCAACCCCGTGATCCACCGCCGCGGCGAGCCCCAGGCCGGGTACGCCGACCAGCGCAGCCCACGACCCCTGAGCGAGCGCATCAGCCAGGCTGACGAACAGCAACGACGGACTGGCGATCTCCACCACACTTCCCCGACGCCAACCCTCACCGGGCAGCAGCGCACCCAGGTCCGCTCGGACCGGCAGCGTTCGCTCGCCCGACAACGACACCGGCGCCGTGCGGGTCCGCAACTCCTCCAACGACAGCACCGGACGACCGGTCGACAAAGCAGCAGCAGCCCCCACGCCACCAAGCGTACCGGAACGTTTGTTCGTCAACCCCATCGAGAACGTTCGCCCGCCCGACCGTCCGCGCAGAAACCGCTCCGACGAAGCGGACTAGAGCGAAGGGGTGACGCCCGGCTTGTAGTGGATGAACAAGTCGGAGATCAGCTCGGCCATCCCCGCCGTGGTGCCACCGGCGGCGAGTTCGACGAGGACCTGGTTGCCGTGCACCGTGACGGTCGAGACACCACCATGCTCGAACAAGAGACGAGCGAGAACGTCAGGCGGGCGGGTTCCTTCGGCCGACTCCACCGACGTGTAGCGCTCGTGGGCCATGCCGGTCAGCGCCCGGTTCGTTTCGAAGCGAACAATGTCGCGACGCGCGCTCGGCTTCTCGGTGACGGTAATCAGCTGACCCATGGGGCAAGGAGTCTACGCTCGACCCCTAGTGAGCGAGCATCCCCTTGACCCGCCCACCGCGGAAACCAGCGATATCGGAGAAGCGGTAGAGGCGCTGGGTTGGAGCCTCACCCGAGCCACGCGGGGCGTCCCGGTCGCCACCATCGTCACCACCGTCGCCATCGTGCTCGGCACCGGCGGCGCACTGTGGCTCCTCTCGCACACCACAAAGATCATCACGTGGCTCTTGATCTCCGGTTTTTTCGCCATCGTGCTCACCCCACCGGTGGATCTGCTCGTTAAGCGTCTCCATTTCCGACGCGCCCTCGCCACATCCGTCGTGTTTCTCCTGGGTCTGGCCAGCATCGGCCTGCTCGGCTATCTCTTCATCAAGCCCCTCGCCGAGCAGGGCACGTCGTTCGCCAACAACCTCCCGCAGTACGTGCGAGACGCCGAGGCCGGTAAGGGCACGGCCGGCAAGCTGGTGAAGCGCTACAAGCTGGACAACTGGCTCGAGGACAACAAGGACGAACTCCAGAAGCGGGCCCAGAACGTGTTTGAGCCCAAACAGGTATTGGGAGTTGCGGTGGGCACCGTGGGCACGGTCTTTTCGTCGATCGCGGCCGTGCTCACGGTCGCTGTGCTCACCTTCTTGATGCTGCTCGAAGGCCATGCGTTACTCCTCAGTGGATCGCGAATTTTGCATCCCAAGGCGCAAGAACGAGCCAGACGAGTGGGCCGACAGTGCGCACGTGCAGTGACCGGCTACGTCAACGGCAATCTCGCCATCAGCGTCATCGCCGGACTCGCCACGTGGATTTTCCTTCTCATTGCCAACGTCCCATTCGCCGGTGTCCTTGCGCTGTGGGTTGCCTTCGCCGACCTCATACCGTTGGTCGGCGCGACCCTTGGCGCCATTCCCACCATCGCCGTGGCGTTCCTTCACTCCACGCCTGTGGGTATCGCGACCTTCATCTTTTACGTCGTCTACCAACAGATCGAGAACCAGGTCCTACAACCCACGATAATGGCTCGCACCGTGGCGCTGCAACCCCTCGTTGTCCTGCTGAGTGTGCTCTTTGGGGTGGAGTTGTTCGGGCTCCTTGGAGCCCTCCTGGCCATCCCCGTGGCCGGAATCATCAAGGTGATCGCGAGCGATGTACTCGCCTACCGACGTCCTGATCTCGTGGCCGTGGAACGGCGGACGAAACGCCGTCGAAGTATGAAACGAACGACGAGCGCCTCGTGACGATCGTGGCCGCCGAGCATCTCTCGAAGACGTGGGGTGAGCGACCAGTCTTCACCGACTCCACCTTTGTCATTCGCGAGGGAGTTACCGGACTGCTCGGTGCCAACGGAGCCGGCAAGACCACGTTGTTCGGACTCCTCCTCGGTTTGCATCAGCCGGCGAGCGGCACGCTACAGGTGCTGGGGCTTGACCCCAAGGTCTCGGCTCCACTGATCCGTCAGCGACTTGGCTACTCACCGGAACATGAGGCCCTTCCAGCTGATATGTCCGCATACGACTTTGTCCGACATGTGGCGGAGCTTCACGGACTCCCTCGGCGCGCCGCCGCGGGTCGCGCGTCCGACGCGCTCTACGAAGTGGGCCTCGGTGAAGAACGAGCGCGGCCCTGCGGCACAATGTCGACCGGACAGAAGCAACGCGTCAAGCTCGCCCAGGCGATTGCCCATGACCCCAAGCTGGTCCTGCTCGACGAGCCCACCAACGGGCTGGATCCGATCCAACGCGACGACATGCTCGAACTCATTCATCGCTGTGGCCATGAACTGGGCCTGAGCGTGATCGTCTCGTCACATCTTCTCGACGAAATCGAGCGCACCTGCGACCGGGTCGTCATCGTGGCCAATGGCCGTATCGCCGAAGGAGGCGAGATCGATGCCAACATGCGGACAGAAACCGGACCCCTCATGGTCGAACTCGACGCCTCGGCCGAGAAAATGAGCCGGTTCATCAGCGCGCTTACTTCATCAGGAGTCGGCGTGGACCGGCACCCGACGGACCGCTCTACCGTGCTAGTGAACCCCGACACCCATCGCGCTCCACACGACGCGGTGATGGCCGCGGCGGCATCGTTAGAGATCGGCATCCGCGCCATGCGCCGCCATACGCGCTCGCTGGAAGACGTGTTCTTCGAGGCCACCGAATGACCGAGATCGATCCCACCGCGGCCCGTATCTTCGACCGCGGCTACCGGCGCTATGACGGTGAACGAAAGGGTGTGAGCGGCGCCTTCTTCACGCTCTACCTTGCTACCCTTCAGCGAATTCTCGGCCTTCGCCGCGGGGCCAAGGCGAAAATTCTTCCGGTCATGTCGATCGCCATTGCCTACCTACCGACAATCGTGTTCATCGGTATCGCCGCACTTTTCAAGAACAAACTGAACGACGGCCTGCCCGATTACCACGAGTACTACGGCACGATCATTGCGGCCATCTCGCTGTTCGTTGCCTTCGTCGCCCCCGAGGCGCTGTGCCCGGACCGACGCCATCGTGTGCTCGGCATCTACCTCTCCTCACCGCTCAGTCGACTGTCGTATGTGGTCGCCAAGCTCGCCGCGGTGTTCACCGTGCTGTGCATGGTCACGATCGGCCCGGTGCTGCTGCTGGCCGTCGCCCGAACATTGCTCGACTCGGGGCCCTCACTCGCCGACCTCCCGGTTCTGCTGCTTCGGATCGTCTTCACCGGCGCAGCCGTGGCGTTGTTCTTCTCGGCGATCAGCCTGGCCATTTCGTCGTTTACCGATCGCAAGGCATTCGCGTCGGCTGGGTTCATCCTGGTGAGCATCGTGTCGCAGGCGGTTGGCGCGATCCTTGGTTCGGCCCGCGACTTTGGCCGATTGCGACCCGGCGCACTCATCTCTACATCCATTGCCCCGGGCGTCTTCGCTGAACAGGTCTTCGGTAAGGCGAGCATCGCCGGCTTCGGACTCCTGCCCACAGTGTTGGTCTTCGGCGGCATCATCACCGCTTGCTTGACCATCCTGGTTGTGCGTTTCCGCCAGCTGGAGGTCACCCGATGAACGCGTCGTCAGCCGCTACTCCGGTCGTGTTCGAAGAAGTGTCGAAGTGGTTTGGGCCGGTCGTTGCGGTCTCCGACGTGAGCTTCACGATAGGCAACGGCATCACTGCGCTGCTCGGTCCAAATGGCGCCGGTAAATCGACCGTGATGCGGCTGCTCTGCGGACTGACGAAACCATCGTCGGGCCACGTGAAGATCTACGGGACTAACCCGCGAGAAGATCGCTCGGTGTTCGGCCGGATCGGACTTGTTCCCCAGCAGGAGACGGTGCTTGAACCGATCACCTGTCTGCGCTTCGTAACCATCGCCGCTCAGCTAAGCGGGGTCGGTGGCCCCGAGGCCGCCGCCCGCCAGGCGGTGTCGTTGGTTGAGCTCGATCCCGACGATGCTCGGCCACTGGCGGCGTACTCGAAGGGGATGCGTCAACGAGTCAAGCTCGCGGCGGCAATCGTCCATAAACCGTCGCTACTCATTCTCGACGAACCCCTCAACGGACTCGACCCCCGTCAGCGTTTGCGCATGATCGAGATCTTCCACGAGCTGGGCACCGGTGATCGCTGCGTGATCGTGACCAGTCACGTATTGGAAGAAGTCGAGCGTTTCGGCTCCCGCATCATCTTGATCGCCGAAGGTCGACTGGCGGCCGAAGGCGAGTATTCCGAAATCCGTTCGCTGATGGAGGACCGTCCACTGCGGGTGCGGGTCGGAACGAACGAACCGCGTCGACTGGCGTCGGCTCTGGTCGGATCCGAATCCGTACGATCACTTACGGTTGAGGGCAGCGACCTTCTCGCGGAGGTTGTCGACATCGCCACGTTCCGGCGTCTGCTCCCCCGCCTCGGAGTGGAGGTCGGCGCCTCGATCCATGAGATCACGCCGCTCGACGAAGATCTTGAGAGCGTATTTCGGTACTTGGTAGCAAGGCGGCACGCGTGACGGGGCAACCGCACTCAGGAAACGGCAGCAACGATCAAACGGGGCGGCACGCGTGACGGGGCAATATCGATCGCTCGTCACGTTGTTCCTGCGCCTCTTGGCGACGAAGGGGCGGATCGTCGTTCTCGCCGCGCTCACGCTCGGCATGATCCCGCTCGCCGTGTACACCGGCAACCGAGACCTCCCCGAGCTCGAGACGTGGCGATTGTTCCAGAGCTACGCGCTCGGTGGCATTGTGCCGGTGAGCGCGCTCGTGCTCGGCTCGTCGGCGTTCGGTGACTTGATCGATGACAGCACGCTCGTTCACCTCTGGCTTCGCCCGGCCAACAGATGGGGCATCGTTGGCGCCGCCTGGACTGCGGTAGTAGTCGTGTGCGCTCCGTTCGCCATTGGCGGCTCCGTCCTTGCTCTGGCGGTGGCGGGCATGCCAGGAGGAGCCATCGCGGCCGGCGCGCTCAGCTCGGGCCTTGGCGTTCTCGCCTACGGTGCCGTGTTCCTCGCGCTAGGCCTTCGGGTGCGACGCGCGCTGGCCTGGGGCCTTGCGTACATCTTGATCTGGGAGGGCGTGCTGGCCAACATCGGCAGCGGCCTCGCCCGAATTGCCCTCCGTCTGTCGACCAAGTCAATCGCCTACCGGTCTTTCACCGATGCCGACGTGAAGTTCGCCCTCGGGGCGACGAGTGCCGCCATCGTGCTCCTGGTCATGACCGGCGTCGCTCTGGTGTCGGCCCATCGCTGGCTCACCAATGCCGAAGTGGCCTGAGCCACACGCATCATTGCGACCCGAAGTCTGAACTTTCGGTCAAGCAGGGGTAGTGGTGCGCCGATGGCTCGGCGATGTCTGAAATCCACCTCAAGGCTGCCTGGAGCCTTTCGATCAGGTGGAAGCTCTTGCTGTTGCTCGGCGTTGTCGCCTCGATCACCTATGGGCTGATTCCCTACTCCACCGCCGGCGAACTAGCCCTGTACGACGGACCGGTGCTCATTGCCGCCGCCGCTGCCCTCGTCGGCTGGAAACGACGCCGAGGGTCACGTCGGCTGGCAGCAGGGGCGGTGGCGACCGGGCTCAGTCTGTTTTTCGTCGCCGAGATGGTTTGGGTCGCCTATCGGCTCGAAGGACGTGACCCGTTCCCGTCAATCGCCGACGCCATCTTTCTGGCTGGCTACGTGGCGCTCGCCATCGGCGCGTGGGCGCTCTCGGCCGAACATCGGGGTGAGCGCGATCGCTCGGCGTGGATCGATGCCGGGATTCTCACGCTCGTCGCCGGCCTCCTGGTGTGGCAGGCACTCCTACAGAATCAGGCCAACGACACGTCCACCACCGGCCTCACCAAAGCAATCACCATGGCCTACCCGCTGGCCGATCTCCTGGTACTGGGCTTTGCGCTCCGCTTTGTGCTCGATCAGTCGGCCCGGAGTCGAGCCGGGCTGTTGTTTGGCTTTGGTATCCTGAGCACTCTCGTCGCCGACTTTCTGTTCGGGTGGCAAGACCTTCGAGGGGCATACGAGTCCGGCTCGCTCGTCGATGTTTGTTGGCTGCTCGGGTACCTGGGCATCGGGGCAGCGATGCTCCGTCCCGCAACACCGTCGGCCTCGAAAACCGATATCGGGCTCGGCCGGGGCCGCCTCGCCGCCGTGATCACCGCCGTCCTGGTTCCCCAAGGCGTCCTGCTGTCGCAGCTGTCGTCGGCCAACGGCATCCATCTCGACACGGCCACCGTTGCGCTCGTCGTCGGGACGGCAACGATGCTTCTCGCCTCCGCTCGAATGTGGGGCCTCCTCGGCCGGGCGAGGGCCGTCGAACGACGACGCGGCGACGATCGACTCTCGGCCCTGATCCACCACTCGGCCGACGCCGTCATCCTCATTGATCGAGAGATCCAGGTTTCGTACATCAGTCCGACGGCGTCGGCGCTGCTCGGCATCGACGACCGTCAACTCATTGGAAGCGACCTGTCACAGTGCTTTCTCGACGAAAGCCGCGGCAGCCTCCTTCGTCAACTCGAAAACTTGATGGCGATGCCGTACGGCTCGCTCCTTCCGGTGGACGGCCTGATCCAGTCGTCGGCAGACGACCGGGCAATGGTCGAGGGCACGGCCTGCAATCTTCTCGGCGACCCAAACGTGGCCGCGATCGTTGTGACCCTTCGCGATGTCACCGCTCGCCGAGAATTGGAAGCACAGCTTGAACGACGAGCCTTTCACGACGAGCTGACCGGCCTTGCCAACCGAACACTCTTTGCCGACCGCGTGACCCACGCGCTCGAGCGGCAATCGCACAATCCGTCGATCCAGGTTGCCGTCATGTTCATCGATCTTGATGACTTCAAAGCGGTGAACGATGGACTCGGCCATGCGTCGGGTGATCTCCTGCTCCAACAGGTGGCGAAACGACTTCGCGCCAGCCTCCGGCCCGCCGATTCGGTAGCTCGATTCGGCGGCGACGAATTCGCCATCCTGCTCGAGGATGTCTCCTTCGAAGAAGCGCAACAGACCGCCGATCGAATTCTCGAAGTCCTCAAACTCCCGGTGGAACTCGGCGATGCGCGCTTCGGGGTGGCCGTGAGTATCGGACTGGCGTTCGCCGCCCCCGAGAGCTCGGTCGAGGAACTGTTGCGCGACGCCGACATCGCCATGTATGGCGCCAAAGCCCAGGGGAAGGGCTGTGCGGTTCTCTTCGACGCGAAACTCCGCGAATCAGCGGCCCGACGGCTGTCCATGAAAATCGAACTGGGCGATGCCCTCGACCGACATCAATTCCGGCTGGTCTACCAACCAATCCACAACTTGACCGACAACGCCATTCGCGGCTTCGAAGCCCTCCTGCGTTGGGACCACCCCGAGAGGGGAACGGTGCCTCCGCTCGACTTCATTCCGGTCGCCGAAGAAACCGGTGACATCGTGAGCATCGGGCGCTGGGTCCTGGAGACGGCCTGCCACCAAGCCGTCGCCTGGAACGAGCGCAGCGAGACGCCGCTGATCATGAGCGTGAACGTTTCGGCCGTGCAGTTCCATCACCCGCGTTTCATCGGTG
>JAYSTV010000397.1:0-6752 GCA_043719425.1 Acidimicrobiia bacterium
GTGCGCTCCAGGCATGCCGCGACCGAGAGAACCCGTATTGGATCGCCATGGCGCTGTCGGGCTACGGCCGGGTGTTCACCGATTCCGATCCGCAACGAGCGCTGGATGCCTTCCGCGAGGGGATCTATCTCACCCAACAGCATCGGCTGCCGTATTGGGAGGCAACCATTGCCCGTGAGGCCGCCGGTCTGGAAGCCATTCACGGCAACACCATTCAAGGACTTGAGCTGTTTGCCAGCTCCATCGATTCGTATCATCAAGCCGGCAATGTCGCCAGCCTCGCGGCAACCCTGGCGAACCTTGCGAGTTTCTTCGAGCACTTCGATCAGCCGGAAGTTGCGGCCACGATTCTGGGCACGGCCAATCGGTATGCCGGCACCGTCATCGCCCTTCACCTTCCCGAGTTGATCGCCCGACTGGAGACGCAACTCGGTCACGAGCGGTTTGCGAAGTGTTCGTCTGACGGGGCCGCACTCACGTTGCCCGACGCGGTGCAAACGGCACGCGGTTTTATCCAAGACGCAGCACGAACCTTCCGAACCCGAAACTCAGGTTCGATCAAGACAAGCGTCTGATCCGAGAAACAGGAGAGATGATGACGGAACAATCAACCACCAGTGCCGCTGAAGTCTGGGCCGCTCGATACGCAAGCCTGGTCGGTGTGGGGGTCCACTACCTTCCACAAAGCATCGGAGAGCTCGACTACTGGCTCGGCGATCTGGCTGAGGCGACCAGCGCGGCCTACGGAAATCAACCTGACGATCCGGCGGAGGACCGATCGTTGACCTGGGAACCCTCGGTCCAGGGGCTTGCCACGCTCATCGAAGGGGAGCCGATCCTTCGCATGTACGTCGAGCAGATGATCGATGAAGTGCCGATCGCGCATCGCAAGATCACCGACACCACGCAACTGCTGGCGATGTTGAACTTCGTGATTACCCGCGCCCCGGAATACCACTTCGACAAGACCAAACGTAACCCGTTTCCCATGTCAACGGTCTTTGCGTACATGATGATGACGCAAGCCGGCGAATCAGCGTTTCGCGTGAAGGCGTTCAACGACCAACTGCGGCTCGTCCTGCAGGAATGGTGTGCCCTGCTCGACTCTCCGGCGTCGCTCGATGTGGTCACTCGCAAGGGATGGCTTTCTCCGCATGCCTGGGCGGAGTTCAAGCTGGATGACTTCGTCATTCCCGACCCGACCGGTGTCCACGGCGGGTTCACCAGCTTCAATGACTTCTTCCATCGGTGGATCAAGATGGACAAGCGACCGATCAGCGGACCGGATGACCCCACGATCATCGTGTCGCCGAATGACGGGACCTTCTACGGGTACCAGTTCGATGTCAAGCGCCACGACAAGTTTTGGATCAAAGGCCAGCCTTACTCGGTTGCTGACATGCTCAACAATGACAAGT
The DNA here is from genome assembly GCA_043719425.1 of Acidimicrobiia bacterium. Lineage (GTDB taxonomy): Bacteria > Actinomycetota > Acidimicrobiia > Acidimicrobiales > JANYDT01 > JANLQX01. Next base: position 1,419 of record JAYSTV010000397.1, read on the forward strand.
ACACAGATCGTTTTATCGGCGGGTCAGTCTTTCAGACCTTCTTGAGCGGCGCCGACTACCACCGGTTCCATGCACCCGTATCCGGATTCATCCTGTCAGCCGAGGTGGTCCCAGGGCTCATGTTCAGTGATGCCGAGGCGGCTGGATTCGATCCCGACGCCGGGACAAAATCCCTCGGATACGAGTGCTCGGTAAACACCCGCGCACTCATCTACATCCAAGCCGACTACGCACCAATTGGCACGGTGTGCGTGATTCCCGTGGGGATAACGGAGATCTCCTCCATCGTGCTCACGCAAACCGCCGGACGGGTGACCAAGGGTGACGAACTCGGATATTTCAGTTACGGCGGATCAACGCTGTGCACCCTTTTCCAGCCTGGCGCTGTCGCCAAGTTTGCGGTGAGTCAACCAATTCCGCCCGGCACCGATGCGCCGACTCTCAAGGTCCGAGCGGCGATGGCGAGCACGGTGCCGTACGAGGCCTAGGAATTGTCGTTGGGACTAGCCCAGCGCGTCGAGGGCACCTCGGTAGAACGTGGGGTATGCGTAAATCATCGTGCGCAGTTGCGCAACCGGGATGCGGGCATGAACGGCGAGGTTGGACATGGAGATCAGCGGGACCATTGACGGAGAGTTCGTGCTCTCACTACTCATCCAGCGGTCTGCGGGCGAACCACTCGAACGTTGCCATCGGTCCAATCGACGATGAGATCGCGCCGCACGATTCGCCAGCCGGCTGCGGTCCGTACGCACCGGTCCTGGTACCGGCCGGCCACGATGTAGTTCGGCGAACCTTCGGCGGCGCGCCGAACGTGCTGCGCTTGGAAGTAACAACGGCTTGTCGCCGAATCGCCGTCGATCACGACTTGATGGTTGGAAACGATGTGTTGACTGGCATCGAGCGGAGTGAGGGCCGAATCGATCCGGGCAATGATCGATTCGATGCCGTCGCGTTCGTCTCCGAGACGGGCCGTGGCGTCGGGAAGAAAAACTGATCGCAGCGCCTCAAAGTCTCGCGAATCAATCGCCCAGCAGTAGGCAATGGTCAGCTCGATGATCGACTGGCGATCATCGTGCGCGATCGCCGTCATACGAGCGTCCATCCGCCGTCGACACCGAGGTTCTGCCCGGTCACGTAACTCGAAACCTCCGTTGCGAGAAACAGCACCGCATTGGCGATGTCGTTCGGTGTGCCCAGCCGACCGAGCGGGATGTTCTTCGACCGTTGTTTCATCATTGGTCCCATCAGCCCGGTCAGCGACGAGTTCACCGGCCAGAGCGGCGCCAGCTCACCGGAGTGAATTTTGCGCAGTGTTTCCACCGGCACATTTCCCGGCGAAACGGCATTGACCCGGATGCCATGAGGCGCGAGGTCAACCGCCAGCGAGCGGCTGAAGTGAATTGCTCCCGCCTTCGCGGTGTCATACCCGGTGCCGAGACAGGGGAGCGTGCCGTCGACCGACGCGATGTTGATGATCGACCCTCCCCGTCGCTGTTCAACCATGAGCGCCGCGATGGGCTTGGAGCAGTTGAACAGGCTGACAAGGTTCACGTCGATACTTCGATGCCACGAATCATGCGATTGATCGAGAATGCTCCCGGCCTCGCGGTAGGTGCCCGCGTTGTTCACGAGCACATCGATGCCGTCGTGATCGTGCATCGTCGCCGCCAACGCCGCGCAGGCATCGGCGTCGGTGACATCGAGGTGCACGTTGGTCCCGCCGATTTCGCGGGCCACGCGAGCGGCGCCGACATCGTCGATATCGGCAACCCATACGTGCGCCCCAGCGGCCGCGAGTGTTTTCGCGATGCCTTCCCCAATGCCCGTGGCGGCACCCGTCACGAGGGCGACCCGTCCATCGAGGGACAGCAGCGAACCGATTCGTTCTTCCATGCCCCGAAACTAACTGCTGAGTTAGTATTCGGCCAGGTCGCCTCATCGCACGCTGCGTGGTCGACGGAAACGGAGTGCGCAGATGGGAATGCTTGATGGCCAGGTCGCCTGCATTACAGGCGGCACGAGGGGCATCGGCCGGGCGATCGCCGAAGCCTTCGTGCGCGAAGGAGCCAAGGTCGTGATCAACGGTCGCTCGCCGGAAAAGGGCGCGCAGGCCCTAGCCGAAATGAATGCGGGCGATGCCGTTCACTTTTCGGCCGGCGACGTGACCAGTCGCGAGGTGTGCGAAGCGCTGATCGACGAGACCGTGGCGCACTTCGGCCGCCTCGACATTCTCGTGGCCAACGCGGGTGGGGCGGCCAACGCCGCGCCGGTGGCGTCGATGACGGATGAGTCGATGAGCGCGGCGATGACGTGGTGCTTCTGGCACACGTTCTGGACGATGCGTCACGCCATCAACGTCATGACGCCGCAGGGATCGGGCCGGATCATGGCGATCTCGTCGGTCGAGGGCAAGATTGGCAAGCCGGCAATCTCGCACTACGTGGCGGCCAAACACGCCATCAACGGCCTCGTCAAGACGGCGGCGAAAGAAGTAGGCGCGCTTGGTATCACCGTCAACGCGCTCTGTCCCGGCGCCATCGAGACCGACGTGATGAAGGCCGACGGTCCGGGAGCGGCTGAAGCGATGGGTATGACCTATCAAGGACTGCTCGACGTGTTCGCCGCGGAGTCAGCGATCAAGCGTCTCAACGAGGTCGAAGACGTGGCCAACGTTGCGGTGTTGCTGGCCTCGCCGGCTGGGGCCGGGATCACCGGCTCGCTCATTTCCATCGACGGCGGCACGTCGCCCTACTAAACGGATCAGGGAAACCAATGAACAAGCTCGAAGGCAAAGTTGCCTGCATCACCGGAGGCACCCGCAGTATCGGACGCGCCATCGCCGAGGCCTTCCTCGCCGAAGGGGCAAGGGTGGTCGTGAATGGCCGCGACGAGGCGAAGGGGCGCGCCGCGGTCGCGGAGATGGGAGGAGGCGACAACATCGAGTTCTTTGCCGGCGACGCGTCAAAGCAAGCAGCCGTCGAAGGGCTTATCGATTTCACCATCAGTCACTATGGCCAACTCGACATCTGCTGTCTCAACTCCGGTGGCGTCGCCATGACCGCGCCGGTGGCCCAGATGAGCGACGAGGAGTGGCAACTCGAAGTCGACTGGAACCTGAACCACGTGTTCTGGGGCATGCGTCGATCGCTCCAGCACATGATTCCTCGTGAGTCGGGCCGCATCATCGTGACGTCGTCGGTCGAGGGCAAGCTCGGCAAACCGGGTATCCCGGGCTACGTCGCCACCAAGCATGCGGTCAATGGTTTGGTCAAGGCCGCGGCGCAAGAAGTAGGCACACTTGGTATCACCGTAAATGCCATTCTTCCCGGCATCATCGAGACCGACATCGTGCGGACCACGGGCCCCGATTCAGCCGTCGCCATGGGTCTTTCCGGCTACGACGAACTCATTGGCATGTTCACCGCCGAGTCCGCCATCAAACGACCCAACCGGGTCGAGGAAGTCGCCGCAGTGGCCGTCCTTCTTGCCTGTGACGCTGCTCGGAACATGACGGGCTGCCTGTTCCCGGTCGATGGCGGCACCATGCCGTACTAGGGCTCGTCGCGGTATTCCCGTTCGGCTTTGGGAGGCGCCCATTCGGGCGACGATGCGCGCCGTGGTTTTCGCGCCGGGCGCATACTGCGCGGTTGCGGTCGACCGTCTGGATGGTCGAAGCCGACGACGAACGCGGTGAGGGCGGTGGTGATCGGCACCGCCGCCATGAGACCGATGGAGCCAGCCAGCATCCGGACGATTTCTGTGGCCACCGGCTCGCCGTTGAACACTTCGGCGATCGGCGTGCCGGCTTGGGTGAAGAGCAAGAGCAGGGGAAGCGCGGCCCCGGCGTAGGCGAGGACCAGCGTGTTCACGACCGACGCAATGTGATCTCGGCCGATGCGGATGGCTGCGTCGAATCGACCGCGGAAACCCAGTTCAGGGTTCGCCTGGTGGAGCTCCCATACCGCCGACGCCTGCGTGACGGTGACGTCGTCGAGGACCCCGAGTGCGCCGATGATGATGCCGGCGAGAAGCAGACCGCGGAGGTCGATCTGCCCCGACGTGGCACCAAGGTATCCGGCCTCCTCGCCGCTGATCCCGGTGAAATGCGCCGCTTTCACTGCCAACGTCGCCAGGAGCCCCGTGATAGCAAGGCTGGCGATGGTCCCGAGGAGGGCCGAGGTCGTTCGAACGTTGACCCCGTGGGAAAGGTAGAGCGCCAGAAACATCACCGCCGACGCACCAACGAGCGCAACGAGCAGCGGACTTCGCCCGGCGATGATGGCCGGAAGAATGAACTTGACCAGGATGGCCAACGAAAGTCCAAGCGCGATCAGCGCGCGGAAACCGGCTCGGCGACCAACGGCAACCGACGTGATGACGAAGGCGGCGAGAAGGAAGAGCAGCGGCCGCTCGCGTCGATACTCATAGAAGGCGTACGTCGGTTGGCCGTCCTTCTTGCCGAGTTCGATGACGTAGATGCGATCCTTCAGGTGAAGGAGCCCGGGGGCCAGGAGTGGCTGCTCAAACGATGTCAGCCGCCCGTCGTACGCCCGGCCCTGCAACTTGGCCTGGATCCGCACACACGACGTTCGCCCGGAATCTTGGTCGTAGGCCGAAGAGCACGGAACGGCGTCAACTCCCACGACCTTGGCGGCAATCAGCGGTGGGATCGACTGCGGTGAGGAGAGATGCCCTCCTTGCTGATGAGTTCGCGGCCACAGGATCACCAGGGCGATGGCCGTCGCCGCAATCAATGGCACCGTGACCATGGCCAGCAATCGGCGAACGGCGCGAGACGCCGGTTCACTCGGACCTAGCCCATGAACATGTCCGTGATTGTGCCCGTGATGGTTTTCGGGGGCACCGCTTCGACCCTTTACGTCGAGGCGCGAACGGATCCGGGACATTCGTCGAGTGTGTCATGGTCCACTTGATGCTGTGGGGCACTGACGGATTTTGCGGCCTGGCGCGGTAGGCGGCGAATACCGTTGAACCACAGCATGAAGGCCAGCGCGTCAACGCCGGTCGCTTGCGGTTTTGCTCCGCACGCTCTTGTTGGGCTTGGGCGACCAAGACCTTGCTACGGTGCCAGAGCAGCAAGCGACCTGGGAGCCGTGAAGCGGATGTCCGAAGACGTTGGTTCGATCCGAGAGCTATGGCGCTTTCCGGTGAAGTCGATGCAGGGCGAGCGCGTCTCGTCCGTCACTCTCGGTGCGTTAGGGATCGAGGGTGACCGACGGTGGGCGCTGCGTGACTTGACGAACGGAAAGATCGTCAGCGCCAAGGTCCCCCAGCTCGGGCGACCCCTCCTCCAGTGTGCAGCGACAATCG
>JAYSTV010000398.1:0-2777 GCA_043719425.1 Acidimicrobiia bacterium
GACGTTGGTCCATCCGCGTAGGCCGCGGATGACCTCGATACCGTCGATGCCGGGCAGCCCGAGGTCGACCAGAACAAGATCGGGCGAATTCGTCGCTGCCAGCGAAAGTCCTTCCTCGCCGGTGGCTGCGAGGTCAACGTCGTACCCTCTGGCCCGCAGGTTTACCGATAGTGCCCGCAGGATCTGGGGTTCGTCATCGATCACCAGGATTCTTGTCACGGTGTCGGTGCCAGAAGGTCGATGGTGATGGTAAGTCCTCCGCCGGGCGTGTCATCGACCAGGAGTGCTGCACCGATCGCTTCGGTAAATCCTTTCGCAACGGCCAGGCCGAGCCCGACGCCTGCGTCGTTGCTGTGGTCACCGTAGCGTTGAAATGGTTCGAACATTCGAGCACGGTCCGTCCGGTTGAGCCCTGGGCCCTGGTCGATGATCCGCAGATGGATGCGTTGGCCTATTTGCGCAGCTTCGACTCGGACTGGTCGTTCAGGTGGCGACCACGCCAGCGCATTCGAGACGATGTTGGCGACGACCCGCTCGAGCAGTGCCGGGTCGGTGTCGAGCAGAGGAAGAGTCTCGGGGACATCAACGAGCACCCGGCCAGCGCTTCCGGGTGTTGCGTCTAGGGCGGCGCTGACCACATCTTCGAGTGCGGTGGGACGGTTTGCCAGTGGTACGGCTCCGGCTTGGAGGCGGCTCATGTCCAGGAGGTCTCCGACCAGGCGATTGAGCCGATCAACGGACTCGTCGATGGTTTGCAAGAAGCTGTCGGTGTCGGCTTCGCTCCATTGCACGTCGCGTTGCATCAAGCTGGTGACGGCAGCTTTGGTCGAGGCCAGTGGTGTGCGGAGGTCATGCGACACCGCTCGGAGCAGCGCTGTTCGGAGGGCATCGGCTTGGGCGAGCGCTTCTGATGCTTCGAGTTCCCCGCGGCGTTGGCGTCCCTGGAGGGCGACCGAGAGTTGATCGGTGAAGGCGCGCAACACCTGGAGATCTTGTGAAGGGAGCGCTTCTCCCGTGATAACGAGTTGGGCATCGCCCGACGCGTTGAGGGCAAACGCAGTGCCATCCTGCGGTCGTGTTTGGGCTTCGTCACCGCTTGCCGTGTGTGTCATCCAGTCGCCGCCCGTGCGTTCCAGCACCGAAACACCGGCCAGGCCGAATGTGATCCGAAGCTGGTCGACCAGCTCGGGTAGTGGGTCCGCTGCGCCCACCAGCAATGCACTGCTGCGGGCGACGGCCGATGCTTCGTTACGGGCTCGGAGCGATTCTCGTGAACGTTGCGCTGCTCGTTCGACGGTCTCGGCCACGAACACGGCGACGGACACGAAGACCACGAGCGCAATGACGTCTTCGAGCCGACCAATGGCGAGCGAATGGAATGGTGGGATGAAGAACCAGTTGGTGAGCCCGAACCCTGCCAGCGACGCGAACAGCCCGACCCGCCGGCCGCCAAGCGCTGCGACGGACATGATGAGCGAAAGGTAGAGCAGAAGCACCGCAGGGAGTTCAACGGTGTCTCGGAGCCGCGCCAGCGTCAGAGTGAGCACAAGAAGTCCGACAAGGCAAAGCACCCAGGCCACGAATGATCGACGTCTCGTTCGGCTGCGGCGGTTGGGGAGCATTCGCAACGGTTGATGAGTTGGTGCGCTGCTCGTGGGAACGACGTGTATGTCAACGGCTTCGCTCAAGTCGGCGAGGGCAAGCAACATTGACGAACGTTCTCGCCAACGTCGTACCGCACGCCCCGATCCAACGACGAGTTGCGTGGCGCGTTCATCGTCGGCAAAGCGAACAAGCGCTTGCGCGACGTCGTCGTCTACTACCTCTCGGTACGTTCCGCCGATTTCGCTCAGCAGGTCCCGATGTTGTTGCAGTTCGGAGCCGACCTGGTGGCCGGGACCGGTTTGCACGACATGTACGCCGATTAGATCGCCGCGCAGGCGGCTGGCCAATCGGGCCGCCCGGCGGATGAGCCGTTCGCCGTCAACGCCGCCGGTCATTGCGACGACGATGCGTTCTCGGGTTTCCCACCGGTCAACAATGTTCTGTTCGGTTTGGTAGCGGTGGAGGGATTCCTCCACGTGTTCGGCCAGCCATAGCAGCGCAATTTCACGGAGCGCGCCGAGGGTGCCGGGCCGAAAGTAGTTCGCGAGCGCGGCATCGACGTGTTCGGCCGGGTAGATGCTTCCGTGGGCCATGCGACGCCGTAAAGCTTCCGGACTGATGTCGACCAACTCGATTTGATGGGCGCTCTTGGCGATGATGTCAGGCACAGTGGGTCCCGGAGTTAGGCCGGTGATCTGGGTAATGGCGTCGGCGAGCGATTCGAGCTGATCGATATTCAACGTCGTGACGACCTCAATGCCGGCATCCAGCAGGATCTGCACCTCCTGCCATCGACGGAGATAAATGGAACCCGTGCGGTTGGCCGCGCCGAGATCATCCACGAGGACAACGTCGGGCGATTCGGCCAACAGACGGTCGAGGTCCATGCCAGCATGGGCGCCGAGTGGAGCGACGATCAGTAGTCCGGCAAGGGCCGCTTCAGTTTGTGTACGCCCATGGGTTTCGACCGCTCCTAGAACGACGTGCGCGCCTCGATGTTGTCGTCGGCTGCCTTCGGTGAGCATGGCGACGGTCTTGCCGACCCCGGGGGCGGCGCCGAGGTAGATACGGAGAACGCCTCGTTGCATCAGCCCAGTTTGGCCCCCGGGTCACGCCTTAACGGAACTTTTACGCGGCGACCTCGGTTCTTCACGCCGTTCGCACGCGTGGTG
>JAYSTV010000399.1:0-2775 GCA_043719425.1 Acidimicrobiia bacterium
CTGCCGGGTCGATCTCACGATCCTCGGTCGCTCCGCCATGTTCGGCGGCGAGCCCGACACTCCACATGAAGCACCCGGCGAAGAGTTCGCCAAGGGTCACTACGAGCAGCTCCTCGAAGCCCGGGGCACGATCACCGTCGGCGATCAGACGTGGACAATCACCGGCTACGGACTCCGCGATCACTCGTGGGGTCCGCGCTTTTGGCAGGCGCCTTTCTATTACCGATGGCTTACCGGCAACGTCGGACCAGACTTCGGGTTTATGGGCAGCGTGGTCGTGAAGCGCACCGGTCCCGGATCTGCGGGCGGCTTCGTGTGGGAGGACGGCACGCTGCACTACGTCGATGAGTGCTCGGTGGCGACCACGTGGACCGGCGAGGACACCTATCACCGCGGGGTCGCCCTCACCCTCACGTCGTCGCGTTCGGATCGCACGTGGACGATCAACGGTGATGCCTTCAACCTGATCCCTCTACGCAACCGTCGCACAGGTCCGGAGGGCAACGAACTGCTCACCCGAATCAGCGAAGGCATGACCCAGTGGACGTTGCCCGACGGACGCGTGGGCTACGGGCTGAGTGAGTACCTCGATCAGATCATCGACAAGATGCCCGTCGGCTACGACGGCCCTGCCCGGGCCTAAGGTTTAACGATGTCATCACGATCATCACGCAAGGCTTCGTCGGGGACGAAGGCGCCCGCGATTTCGTTGCCTTCGGGCGGCGGCGCAACCTGGAACCTCGACGAGGCCCGGACGCACGGCCCGGTCATCCTCGTGTTCCTCCGAGGATTCTTCTGACCGTTCTGCCGCCGGCACCTCGCGCAGTTGCGCGACTCCTACCCAGCGCTCCAAGCCACCGGCGCATCGGTGGTCGCCGTTGCCCCCCACTCAGTTGCCGACCTCGACGAGCACCTCGCCAAGAACCCGTACCCGTTCACCGTCGTGGCCGATGAGCCCGGTGCCGTGTTCGATGCCTACGACGTGACCAGTCGAATGATCTCGCTCGGCCAACAGCCGGCGTGTTTCATCATCGATTCCGAAGGCATCGTTCGCTTCGATGCCGTCGGCGCGCAACAGTGGGACCTCGTCGGACCCGATCAGCTCATCGAGAAGATCAACGCACTGAAGCCACGCTGAACGACAGCGCGCCGTTGGGAGCTAGAGCCGTGGGGTATCGATGAAGGTTGAGCAGATTGCGTTTCCGGTCATCCGGCAGATTGCCAAGCGAACTCGATTGGCCAAAGCCGTCTTCGGTCTCGTGGGCACCGACAATCCGTTCGAGCCCGAGTTCTACATCGACCCCTACCCTCGTCTGAGCAAGCTCTGGCAAAAGGGACCGGTCTTTTATCACCGCATCTTTGGGCAGTGGATAGTGATCGGCTACGACGAGGTCCACGAGCTCCTTCGATCGGGCGACACAACGGTGAGCCAGACCGTGGATGTCTTGCTTTCGGTCCGGCCCTACTCGGCACTCTCGGATCGGGCGAAGTCGAGTTTTCGCAATTGGGTACTCGTCACCGATCCCCCTGACCACACCCGCCTGCGAGCCCTCGTGAGCCGAGCATTCACCCCCAAACGCATTGCTGGCTGGGAACCACGAATCACTGAAGTGGCGAACAACCTCATCGAAGCGATGCGAGATGCGGGCGAACCCGATGTCGTGGCGAACTTCACGACAAGGCTCCCGATCTACGTGATCGGCGACATTCTCGGACTCCCGCGCGATCGTTGGGACTGGCTCAAGGAGGCTTCTGATTCGATCGCCTGCCTCCTCGACCCGTTTCTGATGTTCGATCCCGTAGCCATGAATGGGCATTTCGCCGACCTGCACGCGTACTTCCTCGCCATCGCCGCGCAGCGTCGTGCCGAGCCACGAGACGACTTGATCTCTGTACTCGTCCAGGCCGCCGACGGCGATGCGTTGACCGACGACGAGCTCGTCGCGATGATCGAGATCCTCATGATCGCCGGACACGAGACCACCACGGGCATGCTCGGCAACAGCATCGTCGCGCTCGCGGCCCATCCGGACCAGCGCGAGCTTTTCCGCAGTCGGCCGGGTCTCCGGGAGAACGCGATCGAGGAACTGATTCGATTCGACTCGTCAGTGACCTCGGGAGTCCGCGTCGCCACGAAGGAGATCAAACTCGGGGACAAGACCATCAAAGCGGGCGCCCGCATCGCCATTCTGTGGGGTGCGGCCAACCGCGACCTCCGACGATGGCCCGATGCCAACGAGCTGCACCTTGACCGAGAAAGCCCTCGATCGATTTCGTTCGGACACGGCATCCATCACTGCCTCGGCGCGGCGCTCGCTCGCATGGAAACGCGAATCGGGCTTGGCGCTTTCATCGAAGCATTCGGCGACTACACGATCGACCCCTCAACGGTCGAGTGGAAGAAGTCCGGCGCACTCCGCGGCCCTATCGTTCTTCCGGTCCAACGCGGTCCCGTTCCTAGTTGACGACTCACGATCAAGGGGCGAGCTCCCGAATGACCTGACGGAGGTCGAACGGGGCGAGCGGCAGGATCGCCAACGCCGCAGTGGTGATGCCGTTGTCCACGTACTTCTGTATGTGCGCTTTGCATTGCGCCGGTGAGCCGTGGATCACGAGTTCATCGACGATGTCGTCGGGAATCGCGGCCAGCGCCGCCTTGCGATCGCCGGCCTTCCACGCGTCCCACATGCCCTGCAGCCGCGGCCCATTGCCGAGCCACTCGTGGAACGCCGCATAGACCGGTACGTTGAGATACGCAGCAATAGCGAAACGGGC
>JAYSTV010000400.1:0-6731 GCA_043719425.1 Acidimicrobiia bacterium
GCCGTCGATCTCGCGCTCGAAGACGGGGAAGTCCCCACGAATGTCGGCCGCCGTGCGGACGCTCACTGGAGCGCCATATCTGCCATATCGCGCCAGGCGTCGAACCCATCGGCCTCGAGTCGGACCGACAGCTCGGGGCCTCCCGACTCCACGATGCGTCCGTCGATCAGGATGTGCACCACGTCGGGCTTCAACAATTCCAACAGCCGCTGGTAATGGGTGATGACGACGACGCCCAGCTGCGGTCGTGCGCTGCGGACGAGTTGCACCCCGTTGGCAACGATGCGCAACGCGTCGATATCCAGCCCCGAATCGGTCTCGTCGAGGATGGCCAGCTCCGGTTCGAGGATGGCCATCTGCAGGATCTCGTTGCGCTTCTTTTCGCCGCCCGAGAAACCTTCGTTCAAATAGCGGCTGGCGAACTCGGCGTTCATTCCGAGCTTGTCCATCCACTCCATGATCGAGAGGCGTAGCTCGAGAATGGACAGGTCGATTCCTTTGCGGGCTGACAACGCCTGACGTAGGAAGTTCACGATCGTGACGCCCGGAATCTCCTCTGGGTGCTGGAAGGCGAGGAACATGCCCGCCTTGGCCCTCGTGTCGGTTTCCCAGTCGGCAATGTCGTCGCCGCGGTACAGGACCCGGCCGCCGGTGACGACGTATTCCTCGTTGCCGAGGAGCGCGTTCGCCAACGTGGACTTGCCGGAACCATTCGGCCCCATGATGGCGTGGACCTCGCCAGCTCGAACGGTGAGCGAAACGCCGCGGAGGATGTCCTTCGGCTCGGTCGCCTCGGTGGCGGCCACGCCGACTTCAAGGGCATCGAGCTGAAGCAGGGGAGCGTCCACGACAGCTAAGGATAGTTTCTCCTACGGCGATAGGAGAAACCTCGGGTGGGTAGATCCGGCCGGGCGACCAACGCCCGACCAAACACCGTTGTCGGTGCAGCCCTGCTCTGCTTCGCTGCTCGCCGGGCGGGTGTCCTCGGGCCTTCGGATCTCGTGGACCAAACTCGGTGCCGATGATGAGGTTTCGCCGTCAACGAGTACCGGCCCATGAGCGTTCTTCCACCCAGCGGGTTCTGGCCTGGGTCGGCGCAGGGTGGGACATCGTGGCGTGGGCGTACCTGTTCCTCGCTCTCGTGCTCGCCATCTCGCGGCCGATTGGTGGCGCGCCGCCGCCCATCGTCCAAGCGTTGCAGGCCGGATTCCCGCTGGTCATGGCACCGCTCGCCCTCGTCCTCGCGGGTACCGTGCTCACCCGACGTTGGATCCAGGCCGTTGCCGCTCTGCTGCTCGGCGCCACTGCGTGGTTCGCGCTCTCGCCGGCTCTCGGTCGCGATCAACCGCCGTTCTGGGCGTCAAACGGTGAGCGGTTGCGGGTCGCCGAGGCCAACCTGTATTACGGCAACCCCACCGCAGGGTTGGCCGCTACCGCCCTCCTGGCGGCGAATGCTGACATTCTCTTTCTCTCCGAGCTCACCTCTGCCTTCGTGGCCGAAGCCACTCGTCTCGGGTTCGACGATCAGTACCCGTATCGACTCCTCGATCCCCTCGAGTCGAACGGTGAGAACGTGGCGTCGGGTGGCCTTGGCCTCTACTCGAAGTACCCCTTCGACGACGTGTCCCGGGTTGGACGCGACCGTGCTCCGTTTGCCCGAATCATCCTCCCGAAGGGTCGAGCGGTGCGGATTCTTCCTGTGCATGTGGAGTCGCCCACATCGTCGGGCCGCGTGAGCACATGGGCGTCGGACCTCGCCCGGCTTGGTCGTCTCGTCGAGTCGTCGACCGACCCGGTGCTGCTCGTGGGTGACTTCAACGCCACGCGCTGGCAGCCCGCGTTCGGCGCGCTCCTGCGTCGAGGTCTCACCGATGCCCACGAGTCCGTCGGTCGAGGTTTAAGCCGATCGTGGAGAACTCGCTTCGCCGTGTTCCGGCTCGATCACGCTCTCTTCAGCCGCGAGTTGGCGGCCACCGAGGTCACGGACATCGTCGTCCCGGGAAGTGACCACCGAGGGTTCGTGGCGGACCTCGTGGCTCAGCCGATCGCCGAATCGACCGCCAATGCAACGCCGAGTTCGTAGGGTGAGTGTATGAACGTGCACAACGAAACGCTCGCCGCCGACATCGCCTGGCGACTGGCCGACATCACCGGCTCCGACGATGGCGCGTCGATCAATGCGCTTCTCGATGATGCCGAAGTACGGGCTGCCAGCCTGCAGCCGATGCGCGGTCGACTCGGTTCGATCACGGCGACGGAGCTCGGCGCGTTCTGGCAGACGGTTGAAGATGCTTCAGAGCCGCTGGCTCGCGCCGGCAACTTCGCTCAGCTTCGTTTCGCCACCGACACCGCCGATCCCGCCAATGGGGCGCTCATGATGGCGATGCAGGAGCGAGCGACGGCGATCGCCACCAAGCTCGTGTGGGTCGAGCTCGAGTGGGCGGCACTCGACGATGCCTTCGTCGACGCGGTGTTGGCTGATCCGGCGCTCCAACGATTCCGGCACCACCTACGCGTGGTTCGACTCGCCCGCCCCCATTTGCTGTCCGAAGCCGAGGAGAAGATCCTCGCCGAGAAATCGCTCACCGGTGGGTCGGCGTGGTCGCGATTGTTTGACGAACTCTTGTCGGTGTTGCGGGTGCAGCTTCCATCGGCCGGTGAAGTCGCCCTGGAAGAGGCGTTCAGTCGGACCCATTCGGTCGACCGCAGTGTGCGCGCCGAGGCGGCCGCAGGAATCACCGACGCTCTGCAACCTGGGCTCCGTACGCGCGCTTACATCTACAACACCTTGCTCGCCGACAAGGCGACCGACGATCGTCTGCGCGCATATGACTCCTGGATCGCATCTCGTAACCTTTCGAACCAGGCTTCCGATGAATCCATCAGCGCGCTTATTGAAGCTGTTGTATCGCGCTACGGATTGGTGCAGCGCTGGTACCGGCTGAAGGCGAAACTCCTCGGCCTCGATCGGCTGGCGTTCTACGACCGCAACGCCGCCCTCCCGACGGGTGAGGAAACGGCCGTCATCGACTGGGACGAAGCCAAGGAGACCGTTATCGATGCCTACGCCTCGTATTCGTCGGTGCTGGCCGATGGGGCGCGACGATTCTTCGACGAGGACTGGATCGACGCCCCGCTTCGCCCGGCAAAGCAGGGTGGAGCGTTCTGCGCGCCGGTGACTCCCGGCTCGCACCCGTATGTGCTTGTGAACTTCACTGGAACCCGTCGTGACGTGCTCACCCTGGCCCACGAACTCGGGCACGGCCTGCACTTTCTGCTGGCCAAGGAGCAGAGCCTGTTCGAGCACGTGACCCCACTTACCCTCGCCGAGACGGCGTCGGTGTTCGGCGAGGCCGTGACCTTTGGTCGTCTCCTGGAAAACGAGAGCGACCCTCGTCGACGTCTCGCGCTGCTCGCGAGCAGCGTCGACGACGCCATCGCCACCGTGTTCCGACAGGTGTCGATGTGGCGATTCGAAGACCTCGCCCACCGGGCTCGAAGGACGGAGGGCGAACTCTCCGTCGAGCGCATCAATGCCCTGTGGCTCGAATCGCAACACGAACTCTTCGGCGACACCATCGAGACCGATGGCTACGAATCGTGGTGGAGCTACATCCCGCATTTCATTCACACGCCCGGCTACGTCTACGCCTATGCCTACGGACAACTGCTCGCCATGTCGGTGTATCAGCGCTCGCTCGACGGTGGTCCGTCGTTCGCCCCGAAGTACCTGGCGATGCTCGCTGCGGGCGGTTCGCGTTCGCCCGAAGAACTCACCGCGATGGTCGACTGTGATCTCAACGATCCGCAGTTTTGGTCGGCCGGTCTCGACCTCGTGGAGCGCCGCCTGACCGACGCCGAAGCGGCCGCCAACGCCCTCGCTAGTTAAGCGCGAGGTCGTCGGGGAGGAGGCGGAGCATCGCGTCGGAGCGGTCGGCGCGGCGCAGCACTCGACCCCAGAGGCTGTCGAGGCCGACGTCGAACGGATCGCCCGCCTGCCCAGCGACGACCACCCATCCGCCCATGAGGACTTCGCCGTCGAGTTGACCCGGACCCCAGCCGGTGTATCCCGCAAACAACGTGACGTCGCGCAGCAATTCGGTCGGTTGGCCGTGGAGGTCAATCAGTCCGATTGAGCCGAGCGTCGGCGTTTCGATGGCGCGAAATCCCGATGGCTCGGTGGTCCCGACCACGCGGCCGATGGCAATGAGCGCGTCGGTTTCGACCGGTCCGCCGTGGCGCACAGTCGGCCCGACCACGTCGGCCCAAACGGGCACGGCGTCGCCGGGTCGCACGTCGGTCGAGCGATTGAGGACGAGGCCAAATGCCCCGCTCGCGTTGTGGAGCAACACCACGACGACACTCTCCACAAAGTTCGGATCGGTCAGCGCGGGCGGCGCGACCAACAACATCCCGGCAAGCGACGTCACGGTGAAGATTCTGGCCCACCAGGTCCACCCGGCAAGAACAGCCGCAAGGCGAGCAGTACAGCAAAGCAAAGGAGCGCGACACGGACGGTCTCGTTCTTGCCGGGTGAACTCATCAGCTATCGCGCAGCGATTCTTTCCACGTCCGGAATCTCGTATGCGTGACCCCATCAGGACCGATGCCCGTTCCGGTGCCGTCGGGGTACAACCGGTAGGTGAAGAACCGGGCGGGGTCATCGATGGCGTCGGCATCGACCGCGCCATAGCGAGCGTCGGCATCGACCGCCGGTCCGGCCCGCCAGAGCAGCCACCGGGTCCCGATCCGTCGTTTGTACGCCACGGTCTCGGATTGGATGTCATCGCCCAACTGGCGGAGCCAAACTGGGCACTCCACCCAAAGATCGGCGGGAAGGCGCCGGTCGCGCTGGGGTGTTGGCGGCAGATCGGCCGTGTGGAACGCCTCGGTGACGAGGGGTCGCTGGTCGGCCGGGATCGGCGGAATGCTCGGATCAGGCGGGTGCGGGGGATGCATGAGGGGTCTCCGGGTCCACGTGAGGTTGATCGGTTTTAGCGATGAGGGTGATCTCTGTTCTGCATCAAAAAGTTGACCGACGGGTCTAGTCTGACCGGGTCAGCCTCCCTATGCTGCAAGTGTTCCGCCGACGCTTTTGTGTCGGCAAAACCTCGGAATCGATTGGTCAAAACTGAGGCTCCGGCCGACGTGGTGTCCTCCGTGTTCTGCGTGGCATCACCCCACCGAGCCACAGCGAAAGGTCGACTATGTTCACTGCCCGACACCATTGGAATGACCTGAAATGGCGCGACGACGCCACCTGCCGTGACCTCGATCCGGAGATTTTCTTTCCGATCGGCGTGACGGGAGCGGCCGTCGAGCAGATCGATGCGGCCAAGGATTTCTGTCGCTCGTGCGTCTCCCAGCAGGCCTGCCTGGAGTTCGCCATCACGACGAACCAGGAGTACGGCGTGTGGGGTGCCACGACCGAGGACGAGCGTCGCGTGCTGCGCCGGCAGTGGCGGGCCGAAGTGCGTCGGCAGAAAGTCGCCAGCTAGAAACATGCAGTAGGCCGGCCGTTCTGGCCGCGATCAAGCACAGCGTTGCCAGCTAGATGCATCGCAGCCAACAGACCGACACCTACCAGCCGCGGTCGACCCACGACTGAAGGCTCGGGCGCTCAGCGGCGATCGACGTGTCGGCGCCGTGGCCCGGCATCACGATCGTGTCGGGCGCGAGCGTGAACAAGCGGTGGTCGATCGACTCGATGATCGTCTCGAAGCTGGATCCCTCGAAGTGCGTCGCCCCCGGTCCACCGGGGAAGAGCGTGTCGCCGGAGAACAACACCGGGGAACCGTCGAGGCGGAAGCAGATCGATCCGGCAGTGTGGCCGGGGGTGGTGATGGTGTGCAGCCGCAAACGGCCGATCGACAGCGCCGTGTCGTCCTCGAGGATCTCGTCGTAGCTCGGCAGCATCGATGAATCGGCCGCCGTGATAGCGACCGAGTAACCAGCGTCGCGCAGTTGCGTGACCGCCTGGATGTGGTCCCAGTGGCCGTGAGTCTCGACCACCTTGGTCACCCCGAGCGATCGACAGAGTTCCAGCAGCAGATCGTGCTCGTTCGCGGCATCGATCAAAACGGCCTCGCCGGTCGCTCGACAACGCACGACGAACACGTTGTTGTCGTAGGGCCCGACAACCGTTTTGGTGATCTCAACCTGGGTGTCGCGGTAGTGGATCGTGGGCGTGGTGGCCATGGGCACTCCAAGGGTTCGTCGGTGGGCTTTGCAGGACGGTATCGCTTTGCCACCAACAACTGGGCCGATTGGGACTTGACTCGCCGGTCGGATAAAAATGTCGGTCATGATCGTCGTTGCCTAACGTCGGTCGCTTCGCCATTCGAACCAGACATATCGTCGCCAACAAGTCGCCAACAAGGGGTAGTACGTGAATTTCGCCTTCAGTGAAGAGCAGGAAGAGCTCCGTAAATCGGTCCGCCGCTTCCTCGACGAGAAGTCGCCGGTAACCGAAGTGCGTCGCCTCATGGAAACCGAAGACGGCTACGACGCGGCGGTATGGAAGCAGATGGCCGAGCAGCTCGGTCTGCAGGGTCTGGCCATTCCTGAAGCCCAGGGTGGTTCCGGTTATGGCTACGTCGAGCTCGGCGTGATCTTTGAGGAAATGGGCCGCTCCCTGATCTGCGCGCCGTTCTTTTCCACCGTGGCCCTCGCCGCCAACCTCGCCATGGTCGTCGGCGGTCAGGGTCCTGAGTGGCTACTCCAGTCGATCG
>JAYSTV010000005.1:0-1893 GCA_043719425.1 Acidimicrobiia bacterium
ACTGAAGGCATTCTCCCCGGACTACGTGGCCTTCGTGCTGAGCCACCGGATCAGCACGATCGCCGTCGACTCCGCTCTCGCCAATAGCGGAGCAAAAACCGTTGCCGTGAGTAAGGAGATTCGCACCTCGGTCGAAAAATCCTGGGGTGGGGCGAAGTCGTTTGCCACGTTCCCAAAATCGGTTCAGGAGCGCGAACTCCGCTTCCAGGGCTCGCTCGACGCCTTGGCCAAAGCGAAAGCAAAGGCATCGGGTTCACCGGAGGCGTTCTTCAAAGCCAATCCCGGACGATTCATCGTAGAAGCGTGCAGCCGCCACATACTCGTGAAGACCGAAGCTGAGGCCAAAGCACTCCGGGCCAAGATCGCCGCCGGAGCCGACTTCGCCAAGCTGGCCAAGACCGCCTCAACCGATACCGGTTCCGGGGCGCAGGGTGGCGATCTCGGCTGCGGCGATCCATCGCAGTTCGTGGCGC
Organism: Acidimicrobiia bacterium; assembly: GCA_043719425.1. GTDB lineage: Bacteria > Actinomycetota > Acidimicrobiia > Acidimicrobiales > JANYDT01 > JANLQX01. Next base: position 474 of record JAYSTV010000005.1, read on the forward strand.
CGTTCGCCGACGCCATACGGTCACTCAAGATCGGCCAACTGAGCCAGCCCGTCGCCACCCAATACGGCTTCCATCTGATCCAGGTGAAAAGCCGCAAGGCCGCAACCTTCGATCAGGTCAGGTCGGCGATCGCCGACGACATCAAAGCCAAGGCCCAGCAAGACGTGCAGGCCGATGTGATCAAGGCGGCCAAAGACGTTTCGGTCGACGCCGCCTACGGGATCATTGCGCCCGATCAGAATGGTGTCCCGTCGGTCGTTCCCGCGCCGGCACCCGGAACCGCCCCGACCACCACGGGCTGAGCCCTCCCCGCCTTGAGTCAGCCCGAAGGTCCGTTGCCCCAGCGGAGCTGCGAGAGTCGTCCCACGGTCACGATCGTCGGACTCGGTCCGGCCGGCCCTGATCTGCTCACCAGCGGCACCCTCACCGCCATCGCCGAGTCTTCGTCGCAGTCGCGTTTTCTGCGAACGGAGCGTCACCCCGCGGCTTCGGTGCTCCACGGCGCCACCTCGTGCGACGACCTCTACGAGCGAGGCGATTCCTTCGACGAGGTCTATGCCGCCATCGTTGAACGTGTGGTCAACGCGGCCACGCAGCACGGCGGCGCGCTCTACGCCGTGCCCGGATCGCCGGCCGTGGCCGAGCGAACCGTGGAACTTCTGCGCGCTGACGAACGCATCGACGTTCATGTCCTTCCCGCACTGTCGTTCATCGATCTCGCATGGGTCCGACTCGGCCTCGATCCGTTGCGTGAGCGGCCGCGTATCGTCGACGCGCACAGCTTTGCCCGCGACGTGGCCGGTGACCGCGGTCCGTTCCTCGTCACGCAGTGCCACTCGTCCGATGTGATGTCCGACATCAAGCTGGCCTTCGACGATCATCCGCCGGAGCGCGTCACGGTGATCGCTCGATTGGGTCTTTCCGACGAAACCGTTGCGGAGATTGCGTGGAATGAGCTCGACCGGGTGGCCGCTGATCACCTCACATCGCTCTGGATCCCGAGGCTCGGGACGCCGCTTGCCGCAGCGGTCGTGACCCTCGAAGCGGTGATGCGCGAACTTCGGGCCAAGTGCCCCTGGTACCTCGAACAGACGCACACCTCGTTGGCCCGCTACGCGACGGAAGAGGCCGACGAATTGGTGGAAGCAATTGCTGCGCTGGCCGCCGCCGAAACCGAGGAATCGATCGATCATCTCGCCGATGAACTTGGCGATGTGGCCTTCCAAGTGGTCTTCCACGCCTGCCTCGCCGCCGAGCAGGGCTGGTTCACCCCGGCCGACGTATTTGACGGTCTCGCCGCCAAGTTGACCCGGCGCAATCCCCATGTTTTCCGGCCCGTCGGTTCGAGTCCCGGCCAGTGGTCGGCGGAGACCGCGGCCGATGTCCGTCGCCAGTGGGAAGCCGTGAAAGCCGAGGAGCG
>JAYSTV010000041.1:0-4416 GCA_043719425.1 Acidimicrobiia bacterium
GCGAAGATGGTGAACGGACCGGGGCCGTTCAGGGTGTCGACGAGACCGGCAGCCGTGACCGCGGCCACCAACGTGGTGAGCTGCGGGTTGTTCGAGGCGGCGGTGGCGGCCGGATCCTGGGCCATGCCCTTCAGGCTGCCCTTGCCGGTAGCGGGCACGCCAACGGCGGCGGCGTCCTTGGCGTTAGCGACCGGTGTTCTCGTCTTGGTGGCGGCGCTCGCCGGGGCCAGGCCGAGGCCGGCAACGATGGCGATGCTCATGCCCGAGAAAGCAATGGTGCGGACGAGGGAGTGTTTCGTGTTCATGGTGTGGTTCCTTGTGGTTGAGGGGCTCCGCCGAAGGGGTTTCAGCGGGAGGACATGAGGTGTTCGACACCGATCGAGTGACGGATCAAAAGTCGTGCAAAGATTTCTTGGTCGTATGTGCACTTATGCTTCGGCGACAAGCACAATCACGGAGTGCCAACCGGTCGCGCCGTTCGGCAGCGGGGCGACGCGCTCTTCCTTCTGGAGCCGCCCCCGACCGTCATACGCGCGCACAGCAACATCGTGACGACCGGGCTTTGCGTCCCACGGAAAGCGCCACTGACGCCACGTGTCGACCGTAACTTCGTCGGCCAGTTCGGCCAGCTGCCACGGCCCATTGTCGATCGCCACTTCGACCTTGGAGACGCCGTGGCGCTGCGACCACGCTACCCCGGCAACGGCGTTCTTCCCCGGCTTGATGGTCGACAGGCCGCGGGGCACGTCGATGCGCGAGGCCAGTTTGATCGGCGCTTCCTTGGCGTAACCCCGGGGCACCCAGTACGCGTCGAAGGCCTCCATCGTGGTGAGCTCAATCTCCTTCAGCCACTTCGTTGCGGAGACATAGCCGTAGAGTCCGGGCACGATCAGCCGGGCCGGGAATCCGTGCTGAAAGGGCAGCGGTTCGCCGTTCATTGCCACCGCCACGAGCGTGTCGCGACCGTCGGTCACCGCCGACACGGGGAAACCCGATGTCCAGCCGTCGACCGATCGACCGACGATCTGGGTGGCCTTCGGATCAGCCTCGGACTCGGCCAAGAGTTCTCGCAGCGGCACGCCCAGCCAACGCGCGTTGCCCATCAAGATCCCACCGACTTCGTTGGAAACACACGTGAGGGTGATGTCGCGCTCCACGAGATCACGAGACAGAAGATCTTCATACGTGTACGTACGTTCCATTCCGACCATGCCCTTGATGCGAAGCGACCAGGAGTCCACATCAACCTTGGGAACCACCAGTGCAGTGTCGATCCGATAGAAGCTCGAGTTCGGGGTGATGAACGGTGTCTGAGCGACAAGTTCCGGCACGCCCACCGTCGAGGTCAACGGGGCGACTGGCTTCTTCGCTTTGGGCAACACGACGGCGAGGCGCTTGGCGATGACTCCGGCACTGTTCTGCAGCCAGCGACCGAGGGAGCCGGTACCGGCCGTGGCGATGGCCGCGCCACCGGCGACGGCCAGGAACTGACGACGTGAGCCCCCTGACCCCGTTGCGGTTGCCTCACGTTGACGGGCCGCAACGAGCAAGTCAGTCGACACCGGACCGCGCCGACGCAAACGTCCGAGCAGCGACTCACGCATCACGAAGAACGCACCGATCGCGGCGACGATGGCGAGCATGCTGGGTAGCGCGTCCTTTGCCTCGCCAGTTCGTCCGGTCACTGCGCCAAGCGCGCCGACGATCCCGAACAGACCGAAGCCAGCAACCGTGAGCTGCGGTCGACGTCGACCGATTGTGCCAACAACCAAGGCAAACACGGCGATCGCCGAGAACATCCCGACGAGCAGCGCCTGCTTATCGTGAGTCCCGAAGGTGCGAATGGCGAACGACTTCAGCGGGACCGGCACAAGGTCAATCGCCTTGTCACCCACCGAGATGACTGGTGAGTCGTAGCCGTCAACAAGGCCCACAAACAGTTCGGCCAGGGCCAGCCCAAATGCCCCGGCCAGAAGTCCACTGAGTGGCCAAGGCCAGCGCTGAAGTCTCGCAGCCCCGCTGGGGCAACGGACCTTCGGGCAGATTCTTCGTTCGACCGACGTTGTGGTCGGCAGGTCTGTTGTGGTCGGCAGGTCTGTTGGCGTCGCCAGTTCCTCGGGTGCGTTCATACCCTCGGTTCGTCACCAAAGCGCGGGCGGATCAAACGAACACGGTCGACCTCAGACGAATGTTCCTACCGCAATCGGGGTCACGCTCGGTTGGGTTGACCCCGCCGTTGGCTCCACCGAGATCGCAAGAGCCGATGTGGGGGCATCCACGGTGAAGGCCACGACCGCTGGATCGCGGCCGAGGACACCGGCCGAGACTGGCGTGGCGCCGGTGATCGCCCAGAGTTGATACGCCTGGCCGGGCGGCAGCTCGGGCAGGCTGTCCTGGCGCACGAAGCCCCGACCGTCGGCGGTCACCACGACATCGGCCAGAACCGCTCCCGAATCACTTTTCAATTGGACGGTGCGCGCGCCCCGCTCGTTGGCGGCCCGACCGGCAAGCGCGGCCAGCGACGGTGAACCCCCGGCGAACTGCAATGTGACGGGCACGGCGATCGCCGCCGTGGCGGCAGCCGCCACCACCGCGACACGCCAACGCGACCGACGAGCGGCACGCGCCGCGTCGAAGGCGATCACGTTCGCCACACGGGGACTGATCGCTGCGGTCACATCCACCGGCGCCGTGCGATCGGCAACGGCCGAGCCCGACGTTCGCGCCCGGATGGCGTCCCAGGTCGACGAAGGAACCGGCGCTTCGGTGGTCAAAGCCGCCGCCGCTTCGAGGTGACGGCCGAGCTCCGCGCCGTAGCCGGGATCATCGGCGAGGTGCGCCTCAACGAAATCGCGTTCGTCGTCGTCGACGGCGTGCACGGCATAGGCGGCGATCAGGTCGAGCATGGCCTCGCGATCATCAGGGTCGGGCAGGTGCGAGGTCATGTGGTCGAGCCATTCGGGAAGCGGGCGGATGCGGGTGTAGTCGCCGTTGTTCGTTGATCGTCGTAGGCCCCGAGAATGCCGTGAAGTCGACGAAGGGCACTGCGGATTCGGCCCTTCACGGTGCCTTCGGGCAGGCCGAGAATGGCGGCTGCCGCTCGGTAGGTATGGCCGTCGAAGTACGTGAGCTGCAACACTCGGCGTTCGGCATCGGGCAACGCAAGGAGCGCTTCGCGGACGGCTTCGGCCTGGGCAATGCCAAGGAATTCGGTGTCGACCTCGGGCTGCGGGGCTTCGGGTTCGGCGGCCACGCGGTCCTCGCGGCGTTTGCGGGCTTCTCGGGTCCGGATGATGTCGACGGAACGACCGTGAGCCTGGGTGAGGAGCAACGTGCGCAGGCTGCCACGCGACTGATCGAAGCGTTCGGGATGGTCCCAGAGGCCGACGAACACGTCTTGCACCACGTCTTGGGCCAGGGCTTCGTCACCGAGCACCCGTCGGGCCAAGCCGGCCACGGCTGGTGCGTAGCGACGAAATACCTCGGCCAGGGCCGGATCGCTTTGTGACGCGATGTCGGCAACAAGCGCGCCGTCTGGTGTCTGCGCATCGGGTGGACTGATCATCATGTCGGGTGTTCTTCGTCGCCCAAGTGCCACTGGATCATCCCGTCACAAAAGAAAATGTTGGCTGGTCGTTAGCGTACGAGGCCGTGGCCACCTTCGTCCTTGTTCACGGGAGCTTTCGCGGCGGCTGGTACTGGCAACCGGTGGCGACTCACCTCCGCTCGGCCGGGCATGAGGTGTTCGCTCCCTCTCTCGCCGGCATGGGCGAACATGCCCACCATGCCCCACTCCTCGCCGCCGCGGGGCCACTCCCCCGGTCGGTCTGGGTAGAAGACGTGATCGCCATCGTGCACGCCTTTGCCCTGAGCGATGTGATTCTCGTCGGTCACTCCCTCGGCGGGGTCATCGCCGCCGAGGCGGCCGACCGGTTGGAGCCCGGACGGGTCGGCGTGTTGGCTTTCCTCGACGCGCCCGTTCTTCGACCGGGTCAATCGCCAGCCGACCTCTTCGCCCACGATGGACCGCGACTGGCTCCGCCGGACCAGGGCGCCTGGAGCCTGCCGTTGCCCGTCAACACCGACGAGATCACTGACCCAACCACACAACGCTGGATGGCGGAGCGACTCACGCCGAATCCCGTTGGTCCGGGCGTTGGGCCCCTTGCCGTCGGCGACGTCGATCGATTTGCGTCGTTGCCACGACGCGTCGCCTTCTGCGAGCGGACCCCGTCGATGTATCCGTCGTCTCGCAGCCGGGTCGAACTCGACGGTGCGGGCGCGGCCTACGACCTCCTCGACGCGGGTCACGACGCGCCCGTCAGTGCTCCGGCACTTGTCGCGGACTGGCTCGCGTCGATTGTTCCCGACAGGATCTCATGATGGCGAGTTTTTCTCACGAAGGGTTTCGGTTCT
>JAYSTV010000401.1:0-2764 GCA_043719425.1 Acidimicrobiia bacterium
CCGGGAGGCCGCCGGACCGGGCCCATGTTGAAGGTTTCCTTGAGGTCGGGCTGGCCGCCGTTGCCAATGGAATTGCTCAGTGTTTCGCCCGCCATCGGCACGTAGGCAAATGGATAGTCGGGTCGCGGCCTGGCCGCGGCGAGTCGATCAGCAAGAGGAAGATCGAAGAAGGCGCGCACCATTGACCACGCCGACGACATCACCTCGGGATCAACATCGTGACCGACGATCTGGAAGAACCCCACGTCGCTACAGACTCGGTCGATCTCGACCGCGACAACCGCGTCGTCGGCGCGCAGATCAATGATCGGGATACCAGTCATAAAGATGCTTATGGTTCGACGATGGCGAAGCCCGACTGGAACACGTCGAGGTTGGAGAACACCGTGACCAACGCCGCAGCATCGCCACCCAGCACAACCCGACCATCGGCCATGGCGTCGGCCATGGTGGCGTCGCCCGCGATGATCGAGATCAGGGTGGTCCGAGTGGTCGTAACGGTCGCATCGGGCGCCACCGCCACCCCTTTCCATCCGCTCAGGGTCCGATTGGAAAGCTCGAGACGCCACAATTCGTTGATATCCGTGAACGTCCATCCGATGAGGACCGAGATACCCCCGACGTTCTCCGCCTGCAATCGAACGGCAAGGAGCTCGAAGACCTGCTCGACGGTGAGGGCCATCAGCATCGATCGGGCGCGGGCATCACGGGGTGCCGGTGGTCCCTGTCGGAGTTCCTGCGCACCGGTGAGATAGGCGTTGCGGAACGTGGTCGACTCCGACTGATAGCCGAGCTGCTCCAGCGCATCAGCTTGCAGTTCTCGTCCGTCGACATGGTCAGGATGACCAAAGACGACGTGGTTGAGGACTTCGACTACCCATCGGTAGTCGCCGGCGGCAAACGACTCCCCGGCCTTGGCGACCACGGCATCGGGACCACCCATGAAGGCGACGTAGCGACGACCTGCTTCGGTTGGTTCGTGGGGATTGAGCCGACTCGGGTTGCCGTCGTACCAGGAGAGATAGCGCTGATACACCGCCTTGGTGTTGTGCACGAGGTCGCCGTAGTACCCGCGGGTATGTCCCTGCGCCAAGAACTCGGGCGGCAACTCGAGCCGAGCCGAGATCTCGGTTGGGGTGTACCCCTGGTTGGCAAGGCGCAACGTCTGGTCGTGCATCCAGCGATACAGATCGCGTTGCAGGCGAAGGTATGCGCACACATCATCGCCACCCCACCGTGGCCAGTTGTGCGACGCGAAGCTCAGGGTCGTGTCGGCCCCGAACAGGTCGAGGGCTTCGCCGATGTACTTGGACCAGGCAAGCGCGTCGCGCACCTTTGCCCCACGGATGGGCACGAGATTGTGCATCGTGTGCGTGCAGTTCTCCGCTGTACACAACCACCCGTGATCCGGGAAGAAGAAGTTCATCTCCGCCGGAGCTTCCGTCTCAGGCGTGAGCTGAAAGATGATGCGCACCCCATCGACGATGAGTTGTTCTCCGGTGAACGTGATGTCCTCCGTGGGCGCCAAGAGTCCGGCTCCAGAAATCGGAATTGCTTTGCCCAGACCACAATCAACATGGGCCTGCGGTCCCGCCGGCAGCGACGGTCCGAATTGATACGATGCGCGGCGAAGCATCGCTGGGCCGGCCAGCAGGTTCTCCGACACCGCTTCGTGGAGAAAGCCGACCGGAGCGATCACCCGGCATCGTCCGGCCGCGACATCGTCATCCGACGTCACGCCTCGCACGCCACCGAAGTGATCTGCATGGGAGTGGGTGTAGATGACCGCGGTCACGGGACGGGTGCCCAGCGTTTCGTTGGCGAGCCCGAGGCAGGCGCGGGCGCAGTCTTCACTGGTGAGCGGGTCGATGACGATCCAACCAGCAGCACCGGCGATGAACGTGACGTTGGAGATGTCGTAGCCCCGGGCCTGCCAGATGCCCGGCGAGACCTCAAAGAGTCCGTGTTCGTAGTTGAGCCGAGCTTGTCGCCACAGGCTCGGGTGAACGGTGTCGGGCGCCGTCGAATCTTCGAGAAAGCTATAGCGACCGATGTCCCAGACTGTGTGGTCGGACGCCGACACGACTTGCCCACCCGGCAGTTGGGCCAGACGACCGCGTGTGGTGCGAGCGGCGTCACCGTCGTCTGCGGCCACAGAGGCCGATGCGTTGGCGGCGGCGGTGTGGTTCGTTGCGGGTTTGCGGTCACGACCTGAGGGCACGGGTTGATTCTGGCAAGGTTCCGTCGTCACGGGCCATCTGACCGGGCAGGCTGGAGACGTGCGAGTCGTTGCTGCCCGTCATCCGCAGGTACCAAACGAGTTCCCGCTCGCCGTGCACGACGAGGGAGATGCGTTCATCTCCTCGACGATCTCGGTGCAGCAGTGTTGGGAACCCTTCGAGACCACGGTGTTCGCTCGACTGATCGAAGGTCTTCGATCGCACCACCGCCCTCTCGTGGTCGACGGCGGAGCGAACCTCGGCTGGTACACGGTTGTCGCCGGCCTTCTCGGCGCTGATGTCCTGGCCGTGGAGCCCATGCCGGCGAATGCCCACCTGCTTCGGTCGAACATCGAACGCAATGCGCTGAGCGGATCGGTCGAGGTCTTCACCGTCGCGCTCGGTCAGAACAGTGGTCGAGCGGAACTCCATCTATCGGCGACGAATCAGGGCGACCATCGGCTTCACATCGCCGAGAGTCACGACCCGGCCAAGCGCAAACGAACGATTGAGGTCGTGGTCGAGACGCTTGACGTCATTCTCGC
>JAYSTV010000402.1:0-6714 GCA_043719425.1 Acidimicrobiia bacterium
GAAGGGCCTGGAATAAGCCGCCGACAACGCGATCGCGACCACCGTACGGGTGTCCCGGGGATCGATGATCCCGTCATCCCACATCCGCGCCGTGGCGAAGTACGGGTCGCTCTCCTTGTCGATCATCGCCTCGGTCATCGCCTTCATGACGTTCAGCTTCTGCTCGTCCACCGTCTCGCCGCGCTTGGCGGCCGCGTCGCGCTGGATGATGTCGAGCACTCCCGCGAGCTGCTTGCCGCCCATCACCGCGATGCGGTGGTTCGGCCAGGTGAAGATGAACCGCGGGTCGAAGGCCTTGCCACTCATGCCGTAGTTCCCCGCGCCATACGACGCACCCACCATGAGCGTCAGGTGCGGCACGGTGGAATTCGACACAGCGTTGATGAGCTTGGCGCCGTCTTTGATGATGCCGCCCTGTTCGTAACGAGTGCCGACCATGAAGCCGGTGATGTTTTGGATGAAGAGGATCGGCGTGTCGATGCGGTTGCAGAGCTGGATGAACTGCGACCCCTTCTGCGACTCCTCGGAGAACAGGATGCCGTTGTTGGCGAGGATGCCAACGGAAAATCCGCACAGCGACGCCCATCCCGTGACCAGCTGGGTGCCGTAACCGCTTTTGAACTCTTCAAAACGCGATCCGTCAACAATGCGGGCGATGATTTCGCGCACGTCGATCGGCTTACGAACATCGGCTGGTGCGGCGCCCAGCAATTCGGACGGATCGTGCAACGGTGCGTCAGCGGGCATGGTTGGACCGGGGCCGCGTTTGCGCCAGTTGAGATGACCGACAATGTCGCGACCGATGCGCAACGCGTCGAGTTCGTCGACGGCGAGGTAGTCAGCCAGGCCGCTCACCGTGGCGTGCATTTCCGCGCCGCCCAGTTCTTCCTCGTCGGCGTCTTCGTCAATCGCCATTTTTACCAGGGGAGGGCCACCGAGAAACACCTTGGAGCGGTCCTTGATCATCACGACGTAGTCGCTCATGCCGGGGTTGTACGCGCCACCCGCGGTCGACGGACCGAACACGATCGAGATCGATGGGATCCCGGCTGCGCTCATGCGGGTCAGTTGCTTGAACGACGCACCACCGGGCACGAAGATCTCCGCCTGACGGGGGAGATCGGCGCCGGCGGATTCTGTCAACGAGATGTACGGCAAGCGATTGGCCAGCGCGATCTCCATACCCCTCAACGTCTTGGTGACAGTCGACGGGTTCGACGCGCCGCCTTTTACCGTCATGTCCGTGCCGTTGATGAAACACTCGACGCCGTTGATGATGCCAATGGCGTTCACGTTGCCGGCGCCAACCGGGTCGCCGGTCCCCCAGGCGGCCAACGCATGGAGCTCGAGCAGCGGCGTGTCACGGTCGACGAGGAGCTCGATGCGTTCGCGAACCAGCATCTTGCCTCGCTCCCGGTGACGCTCGATGTAGCGCTCGCCGCCCGCGACGGTCGCTTGATGCTGTTGCGCGATCACCTCGTCGAGGAGCACCTGCATCGCCTCAGCGTTGGCTCGAAACTCCGCCGACCGCGCATCTAGTCGGGTGGGAAGCACAGCCATCATCGACGACCGTAGGGCCCGAACGCATGGCGAGGCAAACAGAGTGAGTTAGTCGGCCTGTCCTTGCGCGCGGCGGAGTTCGGCATAGCGGAGCACGGCGCGGTCGACGGCCTTGTCGATGGCCTTCTCCAACTCGTCGGTGGTCACCACGTCGGACAGCGAGAGTCGGATCGACACGAGCTCACGAGCCAGGAACTCGGTGTCCGCCTGCGTTCGTAGGGAGGTGCCGCGATCGCGCTCGGTGGTGACCCGATCTCGATCGGCCTGGCGGTTCTGGGCGAGAAGAATGAGAGGCGCGGCATACGCCGCCTGAAGCGACAGCACGAGCGTGAGGAGGACGAGTCCGCGGTCATAGGGGTCGAACTTCAGAGATTCCGGCGCGGCCAGGTTCCAAAGGATCCAACAGACGATGAAGGCCGACTGGAACACGAGGAAGCGCGCCGTGCCGATAAAGCGCGCGATTCCTTCGGAGAAGCGACCGAAGGCTTCTGTGTCGTAATGGACACCGAGGCGCAGACCTCGCCGTCGCGGCACGGACAGGTCGATGGCACTACGACGACCGAACCGCGGCTCTTTCTCACGCGCCACCGGGCGCGGCGCACGGGGCGAACGAAAGCGCGTCATCGCCGCCGCTCCGCTTCTGTCCGCGACCGGTCACACCGCAACGCCAGCTTCATCGCCGCCTCCAACCATCGGGCAGAAGATGATCGAGCACGTCGTCGACCGACACTGCGCCGAGCAAGCGACCCTGGGCATCGCACACGGGCACGGCGACGACGTCGTACGACGCCAAACGCCGGGCAATCTCCGCCGTTGCGAGATCGGGGAGCACGAACTCAGGCTGATCGTCGAGGCACCGGCCGAGCGGGGTAGCTGGCGGCTCACGCAGCAAACGCTGGTAACCGACCGGACCGAGATAGCGGCCGGTCGGGGTTTCGTGCGGTGCCTCGCATACGAACACATGTGCGGCTTCGGCGGCAGGAAGATCTGGGTTGCGTATACGGGCGAGCGCTTCGGCGACGGTGGCGTTGGCGGCGAAGATCAACGGGTCGGGGTTCATGAGACCACCGGCGGTGTCGGGGAGATAGGCCATGAGACGGCGGATCTCGGCCGACTCTTCCGGGTCCATGTCGGCGAGCACTTCTTCGCGCTTCATCGGCGCGAGTTCGGCGAGGACGTCGACCGCGTCGTCGATGTCCATTTCCTCGAGAACATCAGCGGCGCGCTCGGAGTCTAGGTGCTCGATCATGGCGGCCGCCTCGTCCTCAGGGAGTTCCACGAGAAGGTCGGCGAGGTCTTCGTCGTTCATGGCGTCGGCCACGGCGTGACGCTCTTCTTCGTCCATGGTGGAGATCTGCGTGGCCGCGTCGGCCGGATGCATCTCGCGCAGCTCGGAAACCTGTTGGGTCACGAGGTCCACGCCACCGAAGAACTCACGCACCGTGTCCCAACCGGCGAGTCGACCGGTCCGACGGCGTCGCAAGACGCCGGGCGCCGAAAGCGACACGCCCGAGACTTCCCAAGCGCGCGTACCATTTGGTGACGGACGCAGCGCCAGATCATTCACGATCTCACGACCGACGCGACGGTCGAGGATGTCCGATGACACGAGCTTCTCGCCGTCGCGCAAACGGAACCGTTGGAGGTCAACCGTGCCGGAGTGCAGCCGCACGCCACCGCCGTCGATCTCGGCGATGCGATTGGCGTTCACGAAGATTTGGCGGCGCTGGATCGTGGCGACCAGACCGAGCACCGGCGGCGGCATGTCTGGTCCCGGGTAGCCGACGACCACGTCGACCAGCCGACCGACGGGCGCGCCGTCATTCGTCAGAATCTCCAACCCGATCATGCGGGTGACAAAGACGGGTGCTCCGCTCACACCCCGAACCTAGTTCCCGAGCCGACCAGCCCCGACGCGCAAATCCAGCGGGAGTTTGGTCCCGGGTGCGCTCCCAGTGAGCGCCGGTGACCAAACTCGGGGCCGGACGCGACACCGGGCCGGCGCATTCGCGTCGGCCCGGCTCGTTGGCGGAAGGGGTGGGATTTGAACCCACGGGGCTCATCACCCGACGGTTTTCAAGACCGTTACATTCGGCCGCTCTGTCACCCTTCCGAGGTCACCCATCGTAGGACGGCAACCGTGGGCCAGCTCACTTCGATTTTCCGGGGTTTACCTGGCCCGACCGAGCGAGCTGGCCTGAGTACGAGGCGATCGCTAGGCGGCGAGGGGTTCCGACGCAGACACGCGACACGGGCGAGTGTCCGGCAGGGTCAGGAACGAGGCGGGCTGAATGACGATGCTCCGGTCCATCGGCTTCCACTTGCCGTTGCGGTCACGGGTCATGGTGAACCCTTTGCCCGCGCCGGTCCAGCCGGCAGGCGGGGCGGGGAGACAGAGATCGTCGAACTTCAGACCGGCGTCACCGTTCGACATGGTGCACGGCTTGAGAAGCGACGAATAGGCATCCGACATGGTCTTCGGCGTGACCTTCGAACCTGACGCCAGCCGGTTGGCGGGCGGGTCCTGGGACGTGATGGTGCCGCAACCGACGACGGCCAGCGAGAGGGCAAGCGCGCCGACGAGCCAGACGGCGAGCAACCGGGGCGTGACGTGATCCATGGGGAAAGCGTACGCCCGCGGAACGGGCTTGCCTACCCCTGAAGGCCTACAGGCCCTTGACGATCTCCGCCATGAGTGACCCGGCTTCGGTCGGGTTGAGCCCGATCTTCACGCCGGCAGCCGCCAGGGCGTCCATCTTGCCCTGGGCCGTGCCTTTGCCACCGGAGACGATGGCGCCCGCATGGCCCATCTTCTTGCCGGCCGGCGCGGTCACCCCGGCGATGTAAGCGGACATAGGTTTCGTGACGTTGGCCTTGATGAACTCGGCCGCCTCTTCCTCACCGGTGCCACCGATCTCGCCGATCATGATGATCGCCTTGGTCTCGGGATCGTTCTGAAATGCCTCGAGCGCGTCGATGAAGGCAGTGCCGGGGACGGGGTCGCCGCCGATGCCGACGCAGGTGGAGACTCCGATGCCCAACTGCTTGAGTTCATACAGCGCCTGATACGTGAGCGTTCCGGACCGGCTGACGATGCCGACGGCGGGCTTGCCCGGTTGCGGCGGCAGGGCAATGTCGCCCGATGTGATGCCGATGTTGCATCGCCCGGGGCTGATGATGCCCGGACAGTTCGGACCGAGAAGTCGCGTGTTGGGATACGAACGCTTCAGCAGGTTGTACGTCTTGGCCTCGTCCTGCGCCGGGATGCCTTCGGTAATGCAGACGATGAACGCAATACCCGCGGCCGCGGCTTCGACGATGGCGGCCGACGCGGCCTTCGGTGGAACGGCGATGAACGACGCGGTGGCGCCGGTGGCGGCCACGGCTTCGGCGACGGTGTTGAACACCGGGATGCCTTCGACGTCGGTGCCGCCCTTGCCCGGCGTGACCCCGCCGACGACCAACGTTCCGTAGGCCTTATTGCGCAGACCGTGATATTTGCCCTGGCCGCCGGTGAGGCCCTGCACAATGACCTTGGTGTTTTCGTCAACGAAGATGCTCATTTGTATGTGTACTTTCTACCTTGAACGATTGCTACGTTGACTTACTTTGCGAGTTCGACAGCGGCGCGAGCCGCTTCGAGCATCGTGGCTTTGGAAATGAGCTTGTCGGCCGGGATGCCGGCGCTGGCGATGATGGCGCGGCCCTCTTCGGCATTGGTGCCGTCGAGACGAATCACGATCGGCGCCTTGAGCGTGACGCGGCCCATCGCTTCGACGATGCCCTTGGCCACCTCTTCGCCGCGGGTGATGCCGCCGAAGATGTTGATGAAGATGCTCTTCACCGCCGGGTCGGTGTTGATCACTTCGAGCGCGCCGGCCATCACGTCGGCATTGGCACCGCCGCCGATGTCCAAGAAGTTGGCGGCGCTGCCACCGACCTGATTCACGACGTCGAGGGTGCTCATGGCCAGACCCGCGCCGTTGGCAATGATGCCGACCGTTCCGTCGAGACCGATGTACTGCAGACCCTTCGAATGGGCCAGGGTCTCGCGGGCATCACGCAGGACGGTCGACTCGTACTCGGCCCAGTCGTGGCGATACATGGCGTTCTCGTCAAGCGACACCTTGGCGTCGAGGCAAAGCACCTGACCGGTTGGGGTGAGCACGAGCGGGTTGATCTCGGCGAGATCACAGTCGCCTTCGGTGAAGCAGGTGTAGAGCTTGACGAGGATCTCCGCCGCCTGATCGATGGCGAGCGGATTGAGCTTGGCGTCGATGCACGCCTGGCGCGCTTCGGCGAGCGTGATGCCGTCGACCGGATCGATATGACGCTTGATGAGCGCATCGGGATTCTCCACGGCGACCACTTCGATCTCGACGCCACCCTCGGCGGAGAGCATCAAGAGGTGCTTCTTGGCGCTGCGGTCAAGCGTGAACGAGGCGTAGTACTCCTCGGCAATGTCGGCGGCGTTGGCCACGAACAGGCGATGCACAATGTGGCCCTTGATGTCCATATTGAGGATGTTGCCGGCGTGGAACCGAACCTCGTCGGCGTTCGCAGCAAGTTGCACACCGCCAGCTTTTCCTCGACCGCCAACCTGCACCTGGGCCTTGATCACCACGGGATAGCCGGCCGTTTCGGCCACGGCGACGGCCGTCTCCACGTCGTCGGCAATGCCACCGGAAGGGACCGGAAGCCCGAAGCGGGCGAACTCGGCACGGCCTTGGTACTCGAACAGATCCAACGGAAGGCTCCTCGGTGAGGCGAAAGGGTTTGCAGCGGGGAAGGGTTAGGCGAGCTGGCGCTCACGCTCATCGAGCGTGGTTTCCAGCCATGACGTGATGGTGTCGAGCGGCGCGCCCGGCGTGAACAGCGCGGCCACGCCCTGGCTTTTCAGCAGGGCAATGTCGTCCTCGGGGATTATGCCGCCGCCGAAGATCACGACATCGTCGACGTCGCGGCTGCGGAGCTTCTCGATCACCAGTGGGAAGAGCGTGCGGTGGGCGCCGGAGAGAATCGACAGGCCAATGGCGTCGGCGTCCTCTTGGATCACGGTCTCCACGATCATGTCGGGCGACTGGAAAAGGCCCGTGTAGATGACCTCGAAGCCGGCGTCACGAAGCGCACGGGCGATGATCTTGGCCCCGCGGT
>JAYSTV010000403.1:0-2764 GCA_043719425.1 Acidimicrobiia bacterium
GCCCTCGCACCCGCGACCACATGCGAGCGGGCTAGAAGGGGGAGCATGGACCTGCTCACCACCCTTCGATCCACCGGCTCCGTCCGCGGCTTCACCGACGACCCGGTCAGCGCGGAAACGATGCACGACGTCCTGGACACCGCGCGCTTCGCTCCGTCGGGCGGCAACGCTCAGGGGTGGGGCGTGATCTCCGTGCGAGACGCGGAGGTACGTGCCCGGCTCGCCGAGCTTTCGCAGATCACCTGGAACGAGTACCGAGCACAACAGGCCGCCGGTCGACGCCCCTTCGCCGCCGACGATTCCGGCCGTTGGCCTGGACCCGGTGACCTCGATCTCACGGCGGTGCCCCACGCCGAGAACCCATTGATCAGTGCACTTACGACCGTTCCCGTCGTGCTGATCGTCACCGCCGATCTCGGTGCCATGGCGGCGATGGACACTGACCTTGACCGGGTGCAGTTCTGCGGTGGCGCGTCGATCTATCCGTTCTGTTGGAGCATCCTCCTCGCCGGTCGGGCCCACGGACTCGGTGGGGTGATGACGACCTTCGTGGTGCGTCACGAGCCGGAGGTCAAGACGCTGCTCGGCCTCGGCCCGCGAGAGGCCGTCGCCGCCATGCTGTGCCTCGGTGTCCCCACCCATCAGAACACCAAGCTCACACGGCGACCAGTGGAGTCGTTCTTCCGCGAGGTGTGACTCGGTTTGGACGTTTCACGGTCGGGGCGGTGAACTAGAGCCGTGCCCAACGATGTAATCCTCGACGAACTGCAGGACTGGCTCCGTGACAATTGGGACGCCGACCTCTCCGTGGCGACATGGTGGGAGCGCCTCGGCCTGTCCGGTTGGGCCGCCCCGACGCTTCCCCGCAACGCCTTCGGCCGTGAGCTCTCCCGCTCCGATGCCGTGCGGGTGAGCCAAACGATCGGCGCGTTCGGCGCCCTCCCAGCACCGGGCGGGCTCGGCATGCTGCTCGCGGCGCCCACCATTGCCACCCATGGCACGCCGGAACAGATCGAGGCCTACGTTCGGCCGATCGTGACCGGGCAGCGCGCGTGGTGTCAGCTGTTCAGCGAGCCCGGCGCGGGTTCGGATCTCGCCGGCCTGGGGAGCAAGGCGGTGCTCGATGGCGAGGAGTGGATCGTGAACGGTCAGAAGGTGTGGACGTCGGGCGGCCACTACGCCGACATGGGAATGCTCATCGCGCGTACGAATCCCGACGCGCCCAAGCATCAGGGCATCTCGTATTTCGCCATGGACATGCATCAGGCCGGAGTGGACATTCGTCCGCTGAAAGAGATGACCGGCCATGCGCTGTTCAACGAGGTCTTCATGACCGACGGGCGAGTTCCCGCGTCGGCGTTGATTGGTGGCCTGCACAACGGTTGGGCGGTGGCCAACACCACGTTGGCCTTCGAACGATCGGGACTCGGTGCGGGTGGCGGTGGAGCGATGAGTTCGGCCATCGCCGGCACGGTCGCTGGTCACCTGGATCGACGCGCCGGTGACTTCGTGACGCCGTCGTCCGGAGCAAGCGGCGGCGGTGCCCCTTCGGCCGCCGCCGTGCGCGCCGGAGGAATCAAGTTGTTCCTTCACTACGCCCGCAAGAACGGCGCGGTGACTGACCCGACGGTGCGTCAGGATCTGGCTCGGCTCTACACGCTCGGCGAGATCGGACGCTTCAACAACGAGCGCGTGAAGGCGGCACGATCGCAAGGTCAGGACATTCCTGGCATGGCCAACATCGGCAAGTTGTCGATGAGCAACATCGTCCGCCTGCAGCGCGATCTCGGGCTTCGGCTGCTCGGTCCGTACGGCACGCTCCATGCCTATACCGACGGCCAGCGGGTGTCCCTTGACGAGGCCACGGGCGACACTCGCCTGGCGATGATGACCGGCCTCGCGCTTCACGCCCAGGCCCCGCCGATCTATGGCGGTACCGACCAGATCCAGCGCAACATCATCGGCGAGCGAGCGCTCGGTCTCCCCAAGGAACCGGGCATCGATACGAAGACGCCGTTCTCGTCGCTCCCCAAGAACGGCTGACCACCCTTCAGCCCATCGCCGGTTGCTCCAAGACAGGCAGCTGCGGGTCTCACCGATTCGATAGCACAACGCGCTAGCATCCAAGTATGGCGTCAACGCGCACCACGTTCACTCTCGATGACGAACTTGCTGAGAAGGCCCGTCGCCTGGACATCAACATCTCGGCCGCAGCGCGCGAAGGAGTGGCCTCGGCTGTTCGTGCGGCACTCGCAGAAGGCGACCGCGCCGCGTACATCAAAAGGCCCGAGCGCATCGATCCGTTCTGGTCCGACGCGGAGGGTTGGGGCGAACCGTGACACGCGCCGAGGTGTGGCTCGCTCAAATTGGTCGCAAGACTCGTCCGGTGCTCGTCATCACACGATCAGAAGTCATCGACGTGCGCCAACTTGTCACCGTCGCCGAGATCTCCACGCAGATGCGTGGCCTCGCCGCTGAGGTGGCGTTCGATCACGACGAGGTTGGATTGGATCGACCGTCGGTGGTGAACTGCGATGGATTGCATACCGTTCCCCAGAGCTTGCTGACCAAGCGAGTCGGGATCCTCGACGACGTCACCATGGACCGGGTGTGCCGTTCGGTTCGTCACGCCATCGGCTGCGACTGAACGTTGCTGCGAGCTAAAGCTCACGCCGTCGGACAGTCCGGCGGCGACTCGCCGGGAAGCACGACCCGGACCAACACCGCCCGGTAGATCTCACCGCTCTTCCAGTACGCGGAGGTC
>JAYSTV010000404.1:0-2735 GCA_043719425.1 Acidimicrobiia bacterium
GGCGATATTCGTCGCCACGGCTTGGGGACACAGCACCGACACGCGGATGCCTTGGTGATGGTGGCTGATCGACAGCCATTCGGCGAACGAGACGGCGGCGTGCTTGGTGATCGAGTAGCTCATCGAGCCGATCTGGCTGAGGAGTCCGGCCGCCGACGCCGTGTTGAGGAGGTACCCCTCGCCTCGGGCGATCATCGAAGGCAGGACGGCCCGAGCGGCATAGATGTGGGCCATGACATGCACCTCCCACATGTTCTGGATTCGTTCGTTCGAGTCCTCGACGCCGCCCGTGGTCACGAATCCCGCGTTCGACACGAACACGTCGATCGGTCCGTGGCGATCTTCGGTCTGTTCCACCAGGGCTCGGATTGCGCTTTCGTCGCGAACGTCAACGCCAACCCCGGTCCCGGAGATCTCGGCGGCCACTCGTTCGGCTTCTCGCTGATGAAGGTCGGCCACGACAACATGGCGGGCACCTTCGGCCTGGGAAGCACGCGCCAGCGCTTCACCAATCCCCGATCCCCCACCGGTAATGACGACCACACGATCACGAAGTTCCATGAATGCCAACCTTAGGGACGTGACCGCACCGCAGCGACTCCTTCGCCACTACCGTGATCTTTTTGGTCGGCTGAAGGAGCGCACGATGTCAGGAACACTCACCAACCTCAAACCCGACGGCACGCCGTATCCGGTGCAACTCGACGACGAGGAATTGGCTGGCCGACTCGACCGGTTGTCGTTCGATGTGCTCCGTCGAGCGGGCACTGAACGCGCCGGCACGGGCGACTACACCGACGAAGAAACCGAAGGCGTCTACCGCTGCAAAGCATGTCGTGCCGAACTCTTCCGCAGCGACACCAAGTTCCATTCAGGCTGCGGGTGGCCGTCGTTTTACGCGCCGACCGCCGACGACGCCGTCGTTCTCCTCACCGACCACCTTCTCGGGTACGCACGTACCGAAGCGCGCTGCGCGAACTGTGGGTCGCATCTCGGCCACGTGTTCCGCGGCGAGGGCTATCCGGTGCCAACCGATGAACGGTGGTGTATCAACTCGGTGTCGCTCACCCTGGAGCCGAAGGCCTGAGCCAGCGTGTCCAACGCTCTTCGGACCTCGTCGACCAAAGGTCTGCTCAGATCGAACGTCCGACGGCTTCCCAGTACGGCGCTCGGATCTGACGCTTCAGGAGTTTGCCCGCCTCGCTTCGCGGCATGGTGTCGACAACATCCCACGAACGCGGCACCTTGTAGCCCGCGAGGCGGCTGCGCAGCATGGCGTCGACCTCGGCGGCCAGATCCGGCGACCACGCCGTCCCTGCTGCGAGTTGGACCACGGCCTTGACCTCCTCGCCGAATTCGTCGTTGGGGACGCCGATCACCGCGGCGTCGACGATCGCAGGGTGCCCGGTGATCACCCCTTCGATCTCGGCGGGATAGATGTTCACGCCACCGGAAATGATCATGTCGATCTTGCGGTCAGAAAGAAACAGGTAGCCGTCGTCGTCGAGATACCCGATGTCGCCGAGCGTGAAGAAGCCGGCCACGCTGTGGGCCTCGGCCGTCTTCTCCGGTTCACCGAGATACTCGAAGTCCGAGCCCATGGCGTTGCGCACATGGATCACCCCGGGGGTGGCCGGACCGGCGTCGACCCCCTCGTCGGTCACGATACGAACGGTCATATTCGACATCGGCCGCCCCACCGACCCGGGTCGCGTGATCCATTCGTCGGCCGTGATCAACGAGACCACACCCCCTTCGGTGGCGCCGTAATACTCGGTGACTTTCGGACCCCACCAATTGATCATCTGCCGCTTTACTTCCGGGCTGCATGGGGCAGCACCATGAAGGGCAAGTTGTAGCGACGAGCCATCAAATGCGCGCTTACATTCATCACTACTACGAAGCGCGCGTACGAACTGGGTGGGAACGAGATGCACATTGGTGATCTGGTGTCGATCGATGAGCTCCAGCATTTCTTCGGGATCGAAGCGGTGCTGAAGCACGACCGATGAGCCACCAATGAGCGGGAAGAACGAGAACGCCCATTGCGCAGAGTGATACCCCGGACCGCACAAAAGCGTGCGACCTTTCGCCGGAAAACCGATGTTGACCATGCCCGCGGCCATGAGCTCGTAGACCTCCGGCGGAACTCCTGCCGCGAACGCCGAGTTGGCCACGCCCTTGGGTCGACCGGTCGTGCCCGACGTGTAGAACATCACGCCGCCCATCGATTGGTCGTTGGGTTCATCGGCCGACGAACCGGCCAACGCCGCCTCGTAGGTCGTCTCGAAGTGCAGCGCCGGCACCGGAACTCCGGTGGCATTGGCGGCAAAGGCCGGATCCACGAGCAACAACTTCGACCCTGAGTTCTCGACGACGTATTCCACTTCGTCGGCCGAGAAGTGCCAGTTGATCGGTACGACGAGCACGCCGGTGTGGGCGACGGCGAGAAACACCTCGAACATCTCGCGGCGATTGCCGGAGAGCATGGCGATGCGCTCGCCGGGACCGACACCGTGATCGCGAATCACCCCGATGAGGCGATTCACGCGGTCATTGAGTTGTGTCCACGAGGTTTCCCCTCGCTCATCGAGCAACGCGGGAAACTCGGTTCGATCGAGCGAGGAGAGCAGGAGGCGGGCCATGGCGAAACCTCAAGCCTGAAGGAACTCGACCCAGTTACCGTCGGGGTCCACCACGATCGAAATGGTGATGCCCGGGCGCAACGCGGTGAC
>JAYSTV010000405.1:0-2734 GCA_043719425.1 Acidimicrobiia bacterium
TTCGATTGTCCAGTTCAGTGTGCTGAACGGGAACGCCAGCATCGTTCCGACGCTGTCGTTCACATCCGTCAGCGCGTGGGCGGCGTAACCCAGTACGAAGCCGACGGCCCAGGCGCGGTTGCGTTTCCAAAACCACAAACCGAACGTGAGCATGATGCCAAAGCCGAGCGTGTGGGTGAAGCCCATGCCGGGCCAACCACGGTGCCACCGTTCAGGAATGCTCGCCCCGTAACGGTGCCCGTTGATGGTGATGCCGTAGACCCAGAACTTGGCGAGGAAGTCAGGCATGAAGTCACCGAAGTACACGGCGAAGTAGCTGACCTTGCCCCGCATCTTCTTGGGGAGGTGCGCCATAACCGCATAGGTCTCAAACTGATGCGCAGCCCAACTCATGCGCCACAACTATCAAGCAGGGCATAGGTCTCAAATTGATGCGCAGCCCAACTCACTTCGGAACTTCCTTGGTGCGCTTACGAATACGGTCCCACAGCCGCGGGCCAAAAGTAAGCGTGCCTACGAGCCACGCCGGACCGATGAACCAGGTGAGGAGTACCTTCTCCCACGTCGCCACGCCGATGTAGGACACGGCCGCAACCACATACCAAACGAACGATTCACGTGCCGAGAGCCGACGCTCCCCCCGGTGGTCCAACTCCCCGGCCGCCGGCTCCGCTGGTGCAGTCATCACCCGCAGTCTTGCAGTCGTTGGCGCCGTCACCCTCGCATGAGGGAGGCTCACAGTCATGGATTTCGACCTCGCCCAGACCGACGCACTGCTCGCCACCACACGAGCCGTGCGCAAGCGTCTCGACTTCGACAAGCCCGTCTCCGACGACGTGCTCCTCGACTGTCTCCGTCTGGCCGTGCAGGCGCCAACCGGCTCGAACCGTCAGGGCTGGCGATGGATGATCGTGCGCGACCAGGCCAAGAAGGATGCGCTCGCCGAGATCTACAACCGCGTGGGCGGCGAGTATTTGAAGAACGCGGCGAAAGGGGTCGAAGCCGGAACCCAGACCGGGCGGGTGATGGACTCGGCGTCGTTCCTGGCCGAGAACCTGGCGCGAGTGCCCGTCATGGTCATCCCGCTCATCATCGGCCGGGCCGAAGATGTGAGCCAGGCCGCCGGCCTCTTCGGATCGATCATCCCCGCCATGTGGAGTTTCCAGCTCGCCCTCCGCAGTCGCGGTCTCGGGAGTTGCTACACAACCCTGCACCTTGGTTTGGAGAAAGAAGCGGCCGAGCTTCTCGGCATTCCGGACCACATCACCCAAGCCGGCCTCCTCCCGGTGGCCTACACCGTCGGCACCGAATTCAAGCCGGCCGCCCGTGGCCCCATCGAGGAGATCACGTACCTCGATACCTACAAAAACAACATTCGGTAGCTACTCCCACTCGATTGTGCCCGGTGGCTTCGAGGTCACGTCGAGGACGACTCGGTTCACGCCGGGCACTTCGTTCACGATGCGACGTGAGATCGTGTCGACGAGGTCATACGGGAGACGGGCCCAATCGGCGGTCATGGCATCATCGCTGGTGACGGCGCGCAGCACGATGGGATAGGCGTAGGTGCGCTCGTCGCCCATCACGCCAACACTGCGAATGACAGGAAGCACGGCAAACGCCTGCCAAATCTCGCGTTCGAGACCCGCAGCAGAAACCTCGGCGCGCACAATGGCGTCGGCGGCCCGGACGATGCGCACGCGCTCCTCCGTGATCGTACCGACGATTCGCACCGCCAGACCGGGGCCCGGAAACGGCTGACGCCAAACGATTTCGTCGGGCAGGCCGAGCGCCGTGCCGACCGCGCGCACTTCGTCCTTGAACAGGTCGCGGAGAGGCTCCACGAGCTCGAAGTCCATGTCGTCGGGGAGTCCACCGACGTTGTGGTGACTCTTGATCGTGGACGCATGTCCACTGCCCGACTCAATCACGTCGGGATAAAGCGTGCCCTGCACCAGGAACTTGCAGCCGTCGGCCGAGAGCTTGCGAGCTTCCTCCTCGAAGACCCGGATGAACGTTTCGCCGATGATCTTGCGCTTGCGCTCCGGGTCGGCCACATCGTCGAGCAGATCGTAGAAGCGCTTCGCGGCGTTCACGTGGACGAGTTCCACGCCGAAGTTCCGAACGAAGGTCTCCTCGATCTGCACGCTCTCGCCTTCGCGCATGAGGCCGGTGTCGACATAGACGCACGTGAGCCGGTCACCGACAGCGCGGTACACGAGCGCCGCAGCGACAGCGGAGTCGACACCACCACTTAGTGCGCAGAGCACCTTCTCGCCTTTCGTCTGCGCGCGTATCTTCTCGATCTGCTCGTCGATGATGCTGGCGTTCGTCCACGTGGGCTCGATACCGGCCACCTCGTAGAGGAATGTCTTCAGGATCTGCTGACCGTGCTCGGAGTGAACGACCTCGGGGTGGAACTGAACACCAGTGATGCGTCGCTCCAGACACTCCATCGCCGCCACCGGGATTTCGGCAGTCGATGCGGTCGCGGTAAAGCCATCGGGCACGGTCTGGATGGAGTCGAAATGACTCATCCATGTGGTCTGCTCATTTGTAAGCGCGCCTAGCAGTACTCCGCCGTCGCCTGTCTTCTCGACAATGGTGCGCCCATACTCACCCCGACCGGTGTTGGCCACAACGCCGCCGTGCAGCTGCTGGGCGATCAGCTGCACGCCGTAGCAAATGCCGAAGATCGGAATGCCAAGGTCGTAGATCGCCGCATCGAGCGATG
>JAYSTV010000406.1:0-16105 GCA_043719425.1 Acidimicrobiia bacterium
TCGCCGAAGCGAAATAGTCACCCGGGAAACGCCTCCAAAGCAGCAATCACCTGATCGAGTTCGTCTTGAGACATGCGAGGGTAGAGCGGCAGCCGGACGAGTCGTTCGCTGACGCTCTGGGAAGTCACACAGACGTCCTGACCGTACGCCCGCCCAAAAGGAGATCCTTCGAGCGCGAGGTAGTGGAAGACCGCGTTTACCCCAGCCGCTCGAAGGTGAGCGAGAAGGTCGTCACGTTGCGTCGGAGTCTCCGTCAGCAGCTGAAACATGTGAGCTGATCCCTGACATCCAATCGGAACCGAAGGCAACTCGAATGACCTCTCCTTCCCCCAAATCGCCAGACGGCTTGCGTATTCGTCCCACGAACGCGTGCGATCTAGCTGAATAGAATCGGCTACTTCGAGTTGGGCCCATAGAATTGCTGCGAGGATGTCGGAGGCCACGTAGCTCGACCCAATATCGACCCAATTGTACTTGTCAACGGCTCCTTTAAAAAATTGCTTTCTGTTTGTCCCCTTCTCACGAATAATTTCAGCCCGCTCGACATACTTTTCATCGTTGATTAAGAGCGCTCCACCCTCACCCATCGTGAAGTTCTTGGTCTCGTGAAACGAGAGAGTCGCCAGGGACCCGAAGGTGCCCAGAGACTTATCTTCGAATTTGCTCAAGAACGCGTGGGCTGCGTCTTCCACCAATACAAGTCCGCGTTCGTCGCACAGCTCGCGAAGCTTGCGCACATCTCGAGAAATCCCCGCATAGTGAACCACCATGACCGCCTTTGTCCGAGCCGTGAGGAGCGGAAGGACCGTTTGAGGCGAGATGCAGAGTGTTTCCGGATCGATGTCAGCGAACACCGGCGTTGCTCCGCGGAGCGCAACGGCGTTGGCACAGCTTACGAAGGTGAAACTGGGCACGATCACCTCATCACCTGGACCGACGTTCAGAAGGATCATCGACATCTCTAGAGCGGAGGTGCACGATGTTGTGATGAGCGCTCGCGCAACAGAAAGTTCCCGCTCTATCCAGTCTTCGCACAGCTGAGAGAAGTATCCGTCGCCAGACAGCTTCTTCCGATTCAAAGCCTCCGCGATGTAGCCGTACGCTGCGGGGTGAAGATAGGGCGAGTTAAAGGTGATCATGTCATTTCCCCGGTTGATTCGTATATATAGGTACGGCTGTCTCCCCAATAGGAGGCTAGAAAGTCAAGAATTGACGACTGCGGATGAGGGGCTCCGCCATCCGAGGGGAAGTCATAGGTCTCCCACTCAACGTTGAGACCGCGACGAGTGAAACATCCCTCGTCGAGATAGTCGCGAGCTGCTGGGCCGGACAAGTAGCAGCTTCCATCGAGGCTCTCAACGATCTTCACTAGTCGCTCCGTCTGCCCGCCGTCGATTGCCAACTCACTGGAGCGAAGGAACTTCGTTCGATGCCCAAACAAGATCGATGAAATCTCTTCCGTCAGCGGGACAGTGAGATCCACGAGTAGCTCAGGTCGCTGTTCGAGGTGCTTTGCGAGAAGATCGACGCTGTCTCGCCCAAACGGCGCACGCGCGTAGTTCTGAGCCAACCGCTTAAGCAATTTCGAAGACCACCCGCCAGTCCAGTCGATAGGCACCTCATTGAGCCGCTGCACGGTTGAACCACGCACGGGCACGGTGATCCATCGAAGGTCACCGTTCTCCAAAATTCGATTTCTGTTCCGCCAACCGTGCTTGTCGAATTGGACGTCGTCGTAGAACACGAACGTGTCTGAGCGCGCGACCAAGCGAAAGACGCCGCGCCAAGGAAGAAACGACGGTTGGAGAATCGAAACAACGCTCACAGTTCGATCCCCCGCACTTCACTCGCTCGACTACCCGCAATGATGGTCTCCGCAATGACGTCTCGCGTTATGACGCTGCCCATTGCTATTTTCGACCCGTCACCGATGGTGACCCCGTCGCGAATCACCGCGCCCGCACCAACGAAGCAGGCGGAACCAATCTTCACATTCCCGGATACCGTCACCCCAGGTCCAAGAAAGGTGGATGCGCCTACCTCAGAGTCGTGACAGACGAGTGCACCGACATTAATGATGACGCCATCGGCAACGGATACGTCGAAGTCAAGTGTTGCTCCCGGGTACAACATCACTCCAATCGGAGATCGCCCGCTGCTCCGATCGAAAAGAACATCGGAAATGATTGCGGAGGGATGGATCAAGTTCTCGGCACCCTCCTCGCCTTCTCGAAGGCGATCGAAGACATCTCGCCTCGTTTTCAGGTGGTGGTACCCAAGCCCAACGATCACATGGCCAAGGTGAAGTACCGAGGGCCAAGAGTCGAAGGGGACTCGGTGCTCGACCGGGAGTCCATGCCACTCGTTGTCTGAACACAAATCGTCAGCCAGAACGACGCTGTCAAAATCATCGGTACTCAGCCGCAACGCTTGGCCAGCGAGATGCCCAGCGCCAATCACAACGAGTACTTTGGGTTTGTCAGCGCGAGACGTTGCATCAAAGCCAACGCCAATTGCCGAAGGCTGCACGGAAGGCGCCGCGCCGACCATTAGTGCGCTCCGACGCGGAGAGAAACAGCCATAACAGTCCGGAAAAGAATCCTCAGATCCACCCGTAGCGATCTGTTGTCGAAGTAGTACGCATCGAGCTCCGCCCTCTCAGGAAAACCGACGTCACTTCGCCCGTTTACTTGCCAGTAACCGGTGATTCCTGGTCGGACACCCGTGTACGCAGATGAAAGGTCGCCGTAACATCCGAGTTCGTCAGGCACCACTGGACGAGGACCGACCAAACTCATCGAGCCCGCAAGAACGTTGAGAAGTTGCGGTAGTTCGTCAAGGCTCGTTCGCCGGAGAGTTGCGCCAAGCCGCGTCACCCGCGGATCGTTGCCGGGAGGAAGTTTGAATCCGTTCGCGACGTACACCTCATAGAGACCTTCTTTTCGCAAGCGCTCCTCAGCGTCACCAGCCATCGATCGGAACTTGACAATCGTGAAGAGCCGACCGTCTTTGCCGACCCGGAGTTGCCTGAACAATGCCGGTCCCGGCGAGTCACGTCGAACCGCAACGGCAGTTGCAAGCAGAAGCGGAGAAAGCACGACTAGTGCACTCAGTGCGGAGACTCGGTCGATTGCGACCTTGGCGGCGCGTTCGAGAACTGACGGTTCCGAGTCCCGAACACGAAGCAAGAACAGATCACCCACAGCATGAAGTTGGACGCCCGGTCCGATCGCCTCGGCGGCACCAGGAGCGACAATCACATTGACTCCGGAACCACTAAGCCGTGCAGATAAAAGCCGGACCGTCCCAACGGGCAGGTGGGCGGGCGCGCAGACGATGACACTTGTGATTCCGGAGCGCTCGACGGCAAGCAGGAGTGACTCTCGAACAGTCGACGGCCCGCCCGATGAGGCGCCGTCAATCACCATCGTCGTGATGATTCGCACTCGCCGGCCCGACGTTCGAGCAAGTTGCGAATGTAGAGCGTGCACTTCCACCTGCGGGCCAACGAGCAACAGCCGATCAACGGCAATCCCAACGCGCTGGAGCAAAGCAAAGAGAACGCTGATCGCCAGCCTTCCCAGGAGAGTGAACGTCACGCACCCGAGAATCGAAGTTGCCACAAACGATCGCGAGAGCTGGAGCTGCGTGAAGAGACTCGAGACGCCGATCGCAGCCAAGAGTCCAACAGCCGATTTTGCAATACCGATGCTTTGGTCCCAGAGGCCGCTCCGCCGGGGGCGGTATCCCCCTGAGCACCCAACGACAAACATCCAACCAAGGACAAACGCGACAGCGATTTCGGGATACGTGAACCGTGACTTCTGCGAAGCCTCGGCGACAGCGTCCGTGAGCGCTTGCGACCCGAATCTTACCGTCCGAGCAATGGAGGTCGCCGCCGTCGCTGCGACAAGGTCAGCGCAGATCCAAAGCACGACACGGAGACGCCGCCAGGATCGCTGGATCGTTCGCACCCGCCGGGGCGATATCGCGCCGCTCGTGACTATTGGATTTACTGGCTCGACCGATTCGACAAGGTGGAGCGAATCCGACCGATCGCTCTGCGCCTCACGCCGAGGAGATATCACCGGAGTGGGGCTTGCCGACATGACGGAAGAAGCATCGACCAAAGATCAGATGGACTTGAGCGCTCGCACGCGAGTGAGTCGATCCTCACTGCGTTCAATTCGCGCCAACGAAACCGAGCCGACCTCAAGGCCAACTGTTTCGCTGTCGAAATGTCTGATCGTGCGAACCGGAGAGCGGATCAGTCGACGTCGCAAGCCCGTGAAATCAACCCTCTTTCAGCGGATCCTGGCTGGGCTCATCCGGGGACTCGACGGCCCGTGGCGAATTGCCGGGGCGCTCGCAGCCGCGTCTGCAGTCGCCTGGTGGGACGTCATAACGTCCCCGACGAGCAAATCGATTGGAGTGGGTGGCCGTGACTTTCACTTCTACATCTGGTCTCTCGATGTGATCGCACGAGGTCGATTTGCCTGGGGCCCGGCGCTTCGCACAACGGTCATCTACCCGATCGAACATGGCGTCTCTCTCGCAGCCGACGGCACAATTCTCGCGTTCGGTTTTCTCCTCGCTCCGATCACTCGCCTCTTCGGACCAGAGGTCTCGCTGAACATCGTCATGTTTTCGGCAATCCCGCTCAATGCGGCAGCCGCGTTTTGGCTCTACCGACAAGTCCTCAAGTCCACTGGCGTCGGAGCGATACTGGGTTCGGTCTTCTTCTCTGCTTCACCTTATGCAATGGGTCACGCCCTAGGTCACGCGAACCTCGTGCATCTCTGGTGGTTCCCACTGGCGCTCGGATTGATCGTACCGGCGGTCGTCGAATCTCCGACGACGGACGGATTGTCGCCGCGGCGAGCGTACGCGGGCGGAGCACTTCTTGGCCTCGGGATGTGGATCGGCTCTGAACTCGTCGCAATTCTCGCAGTGGTGCTCGTTCCGTGGTTGATTGGAATGGCGATTCGCCACCGAGTCAGGATCCGGGTATTTCGGCTGTTCGGCGCTGGGCTCTGCGCCGCGATCGTTTCGGTCCCGATAATCTGGGGCACTGTAGGAGACGCAAATCACTACACCGGAGCACACCAGCCACCGAACGTCTTCGTGACTGACCTCGAAAACTTCGCTATCCCGACGACAGACTCGCTGGTTGGTTCCACCTTCGGAACCGCCAGCGTGGCGGATCAGTGGACCGGCAACGCCGCTGAGACCACGGGATACATCTCGATCTTCGGTATCGCGCTGCTCATCCTTTCGCTTCGCCGTTCGGCAGGGTCCAGATCGCGCTCCTACGCAGCCCTAAGCCTTTGGAGTATGGCGTTCTCGCTCGGCCCGTACCTCCATGTAGCTGGCCGCGTCACGAACATTCCCGTGCCGCCCGGTTTCGTTCTTTCGAATCTGCCGCTGCTAAGAAGCATCCTTCCCGGACGGATCTCCTTCGTGGTTGCGGCAGCGGTCGGCGCGGTCATAGCACTCTCGTTTGATCAACAACACGGATCACCGCGACCGAAAGGTCCGGTTCGACCACGCCGAGTCATCACGACGTGCGCTGTGGCCACCGCGCTGGCCACGCTTCCAACAGCGGCACCCGCATCGTTCGACGTCGGCAACACCTTCGGAACCGCAGCGCTTCGCAAGCAGTGGTGCGGATCATCGAACGGATCCAGTCGCGCCGTCGGTGTGCCCCGACATAGTTCGAGCTTCGACGCGCTCACTTGGCAAGCTCGCGGGAAGTACGAGGTGACCCTCGTCCGGGCTCGGTACTTCGCACGCGACTACCCGTTACACGGCCGAGTTCTATCGATCGATAAGTACATAGGGGATTTTGGTGGAGCCAGGGAGATTCAGAAGGCTGCGATCCCGCCGACCCCCGCTCAGGTCGTCGCCGAACTCAGGAGTCTCGGAGCGAATTGCGTTGTGTCGTCGAACACCATCCTCAATCCAGAAGACCGATCGAAACTCGACGCTGTGTTCGGACGCTCTCGCGCTAATGACGGGCTCGACTACTGGATTGTTCCGGCGAACTCGTCAGTTCAGTAAGCATCTCGTTGACCCGAGGCAAGGTGGCCGTCGACCACCGCTCGGAGCCGTTTGTTGAACACCTCGGGGCGGAACGAATCCGCATGTGCGCGTAGCTTCGCGATCTCGAACGTCGTCCGCTCGCACTGTTCAATGGCCCCAAGCAACGAGTCCACCGTCTGCTCCGCAAAGAGTAAGCCGGTGACCCCGTCGACCACGGTGTCGAGAGCCCCGCCCTCACCGAACGCTATGACCGGTACCCCGGCGGCCATCGCTTCAACAGGCACAATTCCAAAGTCCTCTTCTCCGGGAAACAGCAGGGCGCGCGCCCCAGCCAACAACTCGAAGTAGCGCTCGTCGTTCACGTGTTCCTCAAAGGTCACCGTCGGGCCCGCCATCGCCCGCAACCGCGCCAACTCCGGGCCAGCGCCGGCCACGATAAGCGGCAACGACCGGGCCGTGCATGCACGTACGGCGAGGTCAACGCGCTTGTACGCGACGAGTCGTCCAAAGCACAGAAAGTTTCCGTCATCAACAGTGCGGCGAGACGAAGCCAACGGAGCGAAGCGGTCGACATCAACGACCGGATGCACCACCACAGCCGGACGGTCATAGGCATCCTCGATACGTCGAACGATGGACGAGGAGTTCCCCAGAAGCAGCGTCGCTGAGTTGGCCGCGGCGCGGTCCACCCGTCGCAACGCCGGAACCAGCACCTGCCCCACACGACCCGACATGCCTGTCAAGCGGTGAGACTCCAGATCGTTTCGCCACGCGTATCGCATGGGGCTGTGACACATCGCCACGTGCGGTCCGTCGAACCTTCGACCGGCACCCATCGAACCGAAGTGCGAGTTCGAAATCAGCAGCTCGGCCTTGCCCACCCGACAAGTGGCCCAGGCGGCGAGGATCGCCGGTGCGTAGGTCATGCGGGCATCGGCAATGCCGGGAAGACGGTTCGTCCAGAGGTTCCGAACGGGCGTGTCGCCAAGCAGCGATCGCACCACAACGGGGTCACTGAAGGCCGTGACCACATGATCAATACTAAGTGCGCGTACGATCTGGGCGGCGACCTTGTCTGACCCGGCGGCACTGACGAGCCATTCATGGGCGAGGACCCGCATCCTCAGAACATCGACGCGCCAACGCTCACGCTTGAGCGGCATCCTCCCGGGCCACGAGGAGGAACCCGAACCACAGGCCGACCTGCATGACCCCGAAGCCGGTGTACCAGTGCATGAGATCGCCAGCCACGTAGCCGGACATCGCCATCACCAGCACGACAGAGCGTCGGAACCGTCGCCACAGCGCGGCGCCAACGGCAAGGGCGAAGAGCAACAAGGCCGGCATGCCCGCCTCAACGGCGACAAGCACCGGCATCGAGTGGGGAATCTGGGCGTCGGTCGACACCTTGTTGAACTCGGGATACTGCTCGCGCATCACCGCGAAGTTCCCTGGGCCGATGCCGAACAGCGGCCACTTCTTCGTCACGGCGACGCCGATGCGAATCTGATCCGCCCGCCCGCTCGACGCCTGAGCGGTGTCGGCCGAGGTCGAACGTTCGCCTTTCCAGAGCCACCCTTCGCTGAGCGACGCCCCGGTCACGGCAAGCGTCCCAAGGAACACGACCAGTACCAATCCGGCCGCCCCACGGAAGCGGCTCGTTTGCGAGGGCACCGTCCGAACAACGAACGCCAGCCCAATCGCCACGACGATCGCCGCCCCCACCACGGAGTAGCCACTGCCGACGATCACCCCAGCGCCGAGTGCCGCGGCCACACCCCACGCCCGTCCCAAAAGCGAGCGGTCCAAGGCCCAGAGGACGAGCCCGAGCGTGAGGAGGGCCACGGCCGACAGCGGATACGGGTAATACGACGTGCCCATGGGAGCCCGCCACGGCCCAAGCCGGTTGAACGGGTCGGCCGCCTCACCCAGGGCGCCCAACCCGATGGGGCCGTCGACGACGAGTTGGGCAAGGCAGACCAAAGCCTCAAAGGCCACCAGCCCGATCAGCGTCTTCAGGATGACGACGCGTCGGCCCGCCGAGACACGTAGCACCAGGTCAGCGATGCCAACACCGGCGATGAGACGGAGCACGATCAGTCCGCCGATGGCTCGGCCCTGCACGGCCCAGGACAGCCCAACCCAGCCAACGAAGCCAGCGAGGGAGGCGAACGCCACCCCCGAAGCCGAGACCGTCCGTCGAACGCGAACCGCCCGGGACAGCACCGGCAGAAACTGGAGTGCGGCAATGACCAGTAAGGGCACGTCGACGAATCGCAGCAGCGGTTCGCGGGTCCAATCGGACCCCCGACCGGCCAACGCAAACGACGAGCTCGCCGGGCCCACCGCAATGGCCACGAGCAACGCCCGATACGAGAGCGAGAGGGCGAGTTCGCCCGAAAACAGCCGCGTTGTCGCCGAGACTCCAGCTCGCGACGCGACCACTCCCATGTATTCGACCATCGACGTCAACCGGGACTCGCTAAAGGCCAACGTTCTGGGTCGGCTCAGTTTGTTGGGTCGGCTCAGTCCCGCTCATGCGACGGAGCTGACCCAGAACACGGAGCTGACCCAGAACACGGAGCTGACCCAGAACGGCGAGCCGGCAGCCGGAAGCGAGGGTGAACGCCGTGATCCCTGGGCAGGCGAAACCCGCGGGTAACGTGGACGACGCATCGACGCCGTCGCCACCCGCGGTGTATCGCCACCCCGGTACGGTGCCGTCGGCGCTGCGCTGCTCGCAACACCTACGACTTCACCACCAAATTTCGCTATGTCCAGGCCCCCACCGGGCCATACGAAGGAGAACGTCGACATGACCGTTTCGTCCGCTACCGCTTCCCGCCCGAACTCTGTCATCGCCGCGGCGCTCGCCGCCGTGTTGGGCACCGTTGGCGTCGTCTCCGTCGTCGGGAGCTCGGCCGCCAACGCCACAACCGCAAAACTCGGCGCCAAGTGCCTCAACTCCGAGCGGGGCAAAACCACAAACACGCTCGTGTGCAGCAAAGTCGGAAAAAAGATCTCGTGGGTGAAGCGCAAGAATCCGGTCACCGGGGGCGGGACAACCGCCGACCCCGCCGTGACCGGGGGGCCGACCGCCGGAGTGCCGAGACCGCTCGACGTGATCACCCTCGTGAACGGCACCGGCCCGGCTGCCGCGGCGATCAAGGTTGACGTCACCTGCGCTGGCCTGTCGGGCACCCCGACCCAGGCCACGCAGTCCGCCAGCTTCTCCAACCAGGGAGGCACGCAGTCGTTGAGCTTCAACCTGCTCGATCCCGGCGCGGCAAACCCCACCGGGTCGACCTGCACCGCCACGGCGACTGTCACGGGCGCCACCCCGACCCTGCGTATCCTCATCGACGGACGCCCTGCAGCGGGCCCGGCGTCAACCACCGTGTCCGCCGCTGCCTTTGGGCCCAAGAGCCAGAGCGCCGTGACTGTGCTCGTCGACTTCGGTGGCTCGGCCGCCCCCGGGGTGACCACCACCACGGCCGTCCTGGGCGCCACCACGACGACAACGCCGGGGGCGACGACCACGACGATCGCCGGCACGCCGACCGCTCCCCCTGCCTCGGGCCGTCCCGAAGTGAGTACGAAGTTCATTGGCGTTGTCCCCACCGGTCTGACCAACGTCGACGTTGTTTCCACCTGCACCTCACCGACCGCCGGCGCTCCGTTCCAAACGAACAACAACCGCTTCGGCCGCGTTGATGCCACCGCAGTGTTGCCCCAGACGCTCGCGGCAGCGACGGCCAGTGTTCCGGCCACCAGCTGTCAGCTCACCGCCACGCTCCTTGGTGCCGATCTCGGGTCGCCGTCGCTGCGCGTGCTCCTCAATGGCATTGCGATTGCCGGGCCCACCTCGGGCAACCTCATCAACTCTCCGGCCTTCGCCGCGCCGTCGGCCTTCGGGGCGATCATTGAGATCACCTACCCGGGTCCGACCACAACGACGACGACCACGATCGCCGGAGCCACCACCACCACCACGATTGCCGGAGCAACGACGACTACGGTCGCCCCGGCCGCGGGAGCGACGACGATCACTCTGAGTCGGACCGGCACGGCTCCCGCCAGTGTCACCGGTTATGTCGTGGTTCTCGACTGCCAGAACGTTCGCCAGGGTGCCGCCGCACCGTCGGCCGTCCAGTTCACCCCGATCTTCGGCACCACCGGCGGATCGAGCAGCTACACGATCGGCTATGACGCGTCGTCGACGTGCGTCGTCAAAGTGGTGAGCAGTGTGAGTGGCGGTAGTCCGGCGATCACCACCGGCACGATCAACGTGTCCGTTCGGGGCACGGCGCTGCCGCCGTCGACCAACGGCTCCTACACCAGTGGCGTCATCTCGGTCACGGCCCCATTCGCCGTGGTCGTGTCCATCGCCTACTAAGGAAACTCCTAGCTCCGGTGGTCCTGGAACCGACGACCGTCGGCTACCAGGCGCTCGAGGTACGGCGACGGCGTCCACTGCGGGCCATGTTCAGCCTCGAGCGCGCGCAGACGGTCGAGCACATGAGCAAGGCCGAGGTGATCGGCCCACCACATCGGGCCACCACGATATGCGGGCCAGTTGTAGCCGTTGATCCAGATGATGTCGATGTCACTCGCCCGGATCGCTTTGCCTTCGTCGAGGATCTTGGCTCCCTCGTTGATCATCGGAAGCACGAGGCGCTCCGTGATTTCGTCAGCCGTAAACGCACGCGGCGCCACGCCAGATTTCGTGGCGAACTTGCGAACAATCTGCTCGGTAATCGGTGACGGTGTCGGATTGCGGTTGGCGTCGTAGTCGTAATATCCCGCGCCGGCTTTTTGGCCTCGCCGATCAAGTTCACACAAGCAGTCGCGGATCGACTCGCCGTTTGACTTCTCCTTGACCCAACCAATATCGAGTCCGGCCAGATCTGACATTTGGAACGGCCCCATAGCAAAGCCGAAGTCGACCAGCGCCCGGTCGATCTCCCACGGCAGCGCACCTTCATTCAGCAGAGCCTGCGACTCGCGACCTCGTTGGGCCAGCATGCGATTTCCAACAAAGCCAGGGCACACACCAACCAGGGCGGCGATCTTGCCAATCTTCTTTCCCATCTGCATCGCCGTGTTGATGACCTCGGCCGACGTGTGATCGGCGCGCACCACTTCGAGGAGCTTCATCACGTTGGCCGGCGAGAAGAAGTGCATGCCAATCACCGATTCGGGTCGGGTCGTGGCCGACGCGATTTCGTCGATATTGAGGAAGCTGGTGTTGGTCGCGAGAACCGCACCCGGCTTGCAGATGCCATCGAGACGAGCGAAGAGTTCCTTCTTGATATCCATCCGCTCGAAGACCGCTTCCACGATCATGTCGGCCGAGGCGAGGTCGTCGAGCGAAGTGGTTCCCGTGATGAGGCCCATGCGTCGCTCGACTTCGTCGATTGTGAAACGACCGTTGCGCGCGCTGCGCTCGTAGTTCGCGCGGACCACACTGAGCCCCCGCTCCAGCGCCTCCGACGACGTCTCGACGATGGTCACCGGGAGGCCGGCATTCACGAAGTTCATTGTGATGCCGCCGCCCATCGTTCCGGCGCCAATCACGCCCACCGACGCCACCGGAATCGTGGCCGTGGCGGCGGGAACGTCGGGGATTTTCCACACTTCGCGTTCGGCGAAGAACACGTAGCGCTGCGCCGCTGACTCGGCACTCGTGACGAGGCCACCGAAGAGCGTCCGCTCGGTTTTCATGCCCTCGGCGAACGGAAGATTCACCGATGCTTCGACGCATTGGATGATCGCCTCAGGGGCTTTGAAGCCGCGGAACTTTTTGGCGTTCGCAGCCCGAAATGCGGCAAAGTCATCGGCCGACATTGGGGCGACGGTCCGGTCGCTGACCTTCTTCAACGGGGCGCCTTCGGCAACGAGCCGACGGGCAAACGCAATTGCGTCGGCCCGGAGATTGCCTTCAACCGCGAGTTCGTCGACGAGCCCCATGGCGAGACACTCGGCGGCGCCAACGTGCGTGCCGGCGGTCATCATCTCCATCGCCTTGAGCGGTCCAACGATGCGCGGCAGACGCTGCGTACCGCCGGCCCCGGGCAGCAGACCGAGATTGACTTCGGGCAGACCACATCGGCTCGACGGCACGGCAATTCGGTAGTGCGCGCACAACGCCACCTCGAGTCCACCACCGAGCGCCGTGCCGTGAATGGCCGCCACCACCGGCTTGGGTGAGCTTTCCATCTTGTTCTGCACATCGAACAGGCTGGCCCCCTTGGCCGCGCCACCGAACTCGCTGATGTCGGCCCCGGCGATGAACGTCCGACCCGCGCAAATCAGCACGATCGCTCGCACGGCCTCGTCGGCGATGGCTGCGTCGAAGGCCCCGAACAGCCCGTCGCGCACGGTCGCACTCAACGCATTCACGGGCGGTGAGTCGAGGGTGACAACGGCAATGCCGTTGTCAACGATGAGTTCGGTAAGGCTGTTGATCACAGTCATGGAGGACCATCGTGGTCGAGGTTCTCCGCCGGAACAACTCCTCGAACTAGACCGGAACAATGGCTCCCGGCAAAGCAAGGCCGAGACCCGACGCCTTGTCAAGGTACCAACGTCGACGTTCTTCTCCGATCGTCACTTCGATGGCGGGCGTTTCTATCGCCACACCGTCATCATCGGGATACAGGTTACCCACCACGCGAACGATGAGCTCATGCACGGTCACCGCACCTTCGGCACGTTGGTCGGTCACGGTGAGCTCAGCGCGGGCGCTTCCCGCGAGCGGTTTCACGTTCCCGAGATCATCGTCAGTGAACATACGGTCAACCGGAAGATCCAAGAACGCTGTGGTGTCGGAAGGGAGCGAGCCAGCATCGACACCGATATCGCGACCACCCGCCGTGAGAATCGTCGGAGTGGCCGGCGAGACTCCATCGGCA
This sequence comes from Acidimicrobiia bacterium, assembly GCA_043719425.1. Classification (GTDB taxonomy): domain Bacteria; phylum Actinomycetota; class Acidimicrobiia; order Acidimicrobiales; family JANYDT01; genus JANLQX01. The sequence continues at coordinate 12,957 of JAYSTV010000406.1, forward strand.
TCGAGCCATCGCAAGGTCAAGTAGCGCTTGCCGGGCGTTTGATTGCAGGCCAGGCGGGCAATGAATCGAACGGAGTCGCCGGCATGGAACACGAGGTCTTCGACCTCGCCCGGCGCTTCGCCGATCGCAGCCCACGATGTGTCAGCCACCCCCAGCACTGCGGCCGGAAGCGCTTCGTCAAAGCGATCACGAAGAGCGAACACATAGGTGCCGTTGGCGGCCCGAAGACCTTCGGCCGTGCGATCAGCCATGAGCCGGATGGCGTCGGCCTGGGCCCGCTGGGCGTCGAAAAACTCGGGTGGAAGGAGCGGGGCGGCGGGTGCGGCGGGACGACCGGCGCGCGTTCCGACGATCAGCGAGGCGAATGCCACCGCGAGCGCGATGACAGCAACGATCCAGGAGCCAGACATGACGATTCGTTCATCGGCACCGAACCGCTCCGAGTTGACTCAGCCTTTTGGCGCTGCTTCGTTACATCACATCAAGAGTCCGCACCGCCTCCGATACGGGAAGGACGAGCCCTACTGTGGACGGTGATGATTCCCGATCTTGACCTTGAACGAACCTCGTCGATCCTCAACGAAGTCCTCCAGGCCGAGCTGGCCGGGGTCGTCCGCTACACCCACTCCAGCCTCATGGTTACGGGCCCGAACCGGTTGCCGCTGGTCGCCTTTCTCAAGGCGCAGGCCAACGAGTCGTTGGTCCACGCCCAGCAGGTTGGTGAGATTCTCACCGGCCTGGGCGGCCATCCGTCACAGGGCATTGCCACGATCGAAGAGACCCATCGTCACGGCATCTACGACATCCTGCAAGAGGCGTTCGAGCACGAGCAGCGCGCCCTCGGGCTGTATCGCAAACTCCTTGATTGCGTGAACGGGGCGAGCGTGTACCTCGAGGAATACGCCCGAGGCATGATCGGCCAGGAAGAACTGCACGGTCTCGAGTTGCGCAAGATGCTGCGCGACTACGCGCCGTCGAACTAGGGCGGCCGCTAATCGGTTTCGTCGACCAACCGACTGAGCGCCTCGGCAACCGTCGGCGGCATGCGGTGTGGGCGTCCTTGCAGATCACACGACCCCGCCCTCACCTCGGCTTCGCAGAGCACCTCGGTTGCCCCACCGGCTGCGGTGCGCAGAATCCGCTGGCGCCACGTGCCGACAACCCGGCCCATCTCGCCGATCCATGTCTCGACGATCAGGGTGTCGTCGGCCACTGCGGGTTTGCGGTACCGCACGGTGAGGTCGGCCACGACGACCTGGGCACCGAGTTCTTGCAACTTGGCCAGCGATGCGCCAACGTCGGCCATTGCTTCGCACCGGCCTGCTTCGAACCACGCAACGTAGACCGCATGATTCACGTGGTTATACGGGTCGAGTTCGCCGAAACGAACTTTGAGAGAGAGCTGGTGCCGGGCCATTGCTCCCGAGGCTACTGAGCCCTCAGGCCACGCACTTGAGGCGCTTGGAGCGGTCGATCAAATCCGACGACGGACCGGTCGGCGTTGATGGTCCTGACCAGTAGCGGGTGAGTCTGAAGAGTAGAGCGAAGAACATACGGTCTCCCGAGAGAGCAACGATCCGGCAGGGGATTTCCGGAGTGAAGGTTTAGCGACTGCTCAATTATCAACCGCACGGTGGCCGTGTTTCTTCCGGGATTGTTTCGGCCGGGCGAGCAACTTTGTTACTGCACAATGGACTCTGGCCGTGAGCGTCGGCCGGAACACTCGCTGGTGAGGTGGTCTCGGCCGTTCCGGCCGCCGCCGTTCGTAGAAGGAGTCCGACATGAACGCACCCGGTATTGGCGCCAACGTCAAGGCGATGGATCGTCGCCACGTGTTCCATTCGTGGTCGGCCCAGGGAGCGCTTGATCCGGCCACCATCGCCGGCGCCCTCGGCAGCTGGATGTGGGACTACGACGGCAAGCGTTATCTGGACTTCTCCTCACAGCTCGTCAACGTGAATATCGGCCATCAGCACCCGAAGCTCGTGGCCGCCATTCAAGAGCAGGCCGCCAAGCTCTGCACGATTGCCCCCTTTCATGCCAACGACGCCCGCAGCGAAGCCGCGCAGTTGATTGCCGAGCGAGCCCCGGAAGGCTTGAACAAAGTCTTCTTTACGAATGGCGGCACCGACGGGATCGAGCACGCCGTGCGCATGGCTCGCCTCCACACCGGCCGGGCCAAGGTGCTGACCACCTACCGGAGCTACCACGGCGCGACGAGCGGGGCGATCATGATGACGGGCGACCCGCGTCGGTGGGCCAGTGAGCCGGGCACGCCCGGCTACGTGCACTTCTGGGGTCCGTATTCGTATCGGTCGGCCTTTCATTCATCGTCGAACGAAGAAGAAGGCGTGCGGGCCCTCGAGCACCTTCGCAACGTGGTCATGGTCGAAGGCCCGCAGACGATCGCGGCGCTTGCGCTGGAGTCCGTCGTCGGGACCAACGGCATCCTCGTACCCCCGGCGGGGTACCTCGCCGGGGTCCGGGCCATCTGCGATGAGTTCGGCATTGTGATGATCTCCGACGAAGTCATGAGCGGCTTTGGTCGCTGTGGCGAGTGGTTTGCCATCAACCATTGGAACGTGACACCCGACCTCATCGTGTTCGCCAAGGGGGTGAACTCGGGTTACCTACCTCTTGGTGGCGTCATCATCTCCGATGCGATCGCGGCCACATTTGCCGAGCGCGTGTACCCGGGCGGGCTCACGTATTCGGGTCACGTGCTGGCCTGCGCATCAGCTGTCGCCAGCATCAAGATCTTCGAGGAAGAAGGCATCCTCGACCATGCCAAAGAGCTTGGTCGCGTGATCGGTCACGAGCTGTGCGAGATGGCCTCGCGACATCCGTCGATCGGCGAGGTCCGCGGTATCGGCGCGTTTTGGGCCATCGAGTTGGTCAAGAATCAGGCGACCCGTGAGCCGCTCGTGCCGTTCAACGCATCGGGTCCGTCGGCTGCCGCCATGACCGAGTTGGTTGTGGCCTGTAAGGCCAAGGGACTGTGGCCGTTCACCCACTTCAACCGCATGCATGTCGTGCCACCGTGCACCACGTCGGTCGACGATGTGCGCACCGGGCTCGCCATCATCGACGAAGTTCTCACCCTCGCCGACGCCCGCGTCGAAGGCTGACCGGCACGGCCGCACTCTTAC
>JAYSTV010000407.1:0-2731 GCA_043719425.1 Acidimicrobiia bacterium
AGTCTCTCATCCCATGCGGTGGTGAAGGGCGAGCCCGATGAGAAGCGGCTCGCCCTAGGTTGAGAGCCCGTGTTGGTGTCCACCCCCCGTGAGCCGGAGCCGAGGGGCAGTGTCGATCGCGTCGGATGGACTCTGGTCATCCTCGGTCTGGCGGTGATCTTCGCCAAGATCGGCGGCGTGTCAACCGCCGGCTATGGATGGCCGAGTTGGAAGCCGTGGACATGGCGGCCTGGCCCGCTGTTTCGCAACAGCACCACCACGGGCGGCGATCTCGGGGCCCACGTGTGGACCCCGCGCTTCATCCGCCAACACGTGGCGCCCGGCTTCAGTGCGACCGGGTGGTCCAAAGACTGGTTCGCCGGATTTCCCGTCCTCCAGTTCTATTTCCCCGCACCCACGTGGGCAATCGTGCTGCTCGGGTTCGTCCTGCCCGCCAACGTGGCGTTCAAACTCATCTCCGTCGCCGGGATCCTGTCCCTACCGTTCGCCGTCATGTTCTTGGCCCGCACCGCCGGGCTTGACCGCATCTACCGCTACCTGTTCGCGCTCGGCGCAATGGTCTTCGTTGCCGACCCCGGCTACGTGATTCTCGGCGGCAATGTCATGTCCACGTTGGCCGGAGAGTTCTCCTTCTCGATCAGTCTTTCCCTTGCCATCACGTTTCTCGCTCTGCTGATCCGTCTACTGCGGACCGGTCGCGGCCGAAGCCTCACGACAATCACGCTTACCGCCACCGGACTCTCCCATCTCCTGCCGACGATCTTCGCCGCCGTCGCGTCCATCGTTACCCTAGGTGTACATACGACTGCGGGCTGGCCCACGACGGTGAGGCGACGCATCAGTGACACGGCAATCGTCGGATTGCTGGCGGGCCTGCTCGGAGCGTTTTGGGTCATCCCCTTCGCCGCTCACCTTGCGTTCACGAACAACATGGAGTGGGAAAACGCGACGGCCTATCTCGCGCAACTCTTTCCGCCGTCGGCCGACAAGCCGGCGACCGGAGCCGCCGTCATGGGTGCAGTCATCGTCCTCGGCATGGTTGGCGGTGTCGCGCAGTCAATACGATTCGTCCGGTCTCTGCTGGCCCGTGGTGAGCCCGATGCGGAAGCTCGGGTCGCCACGATGTTCTTGATCGCCGCACTACTAGCTGCGGCGGCGTTCCGATTCCCACTGGCGTTCCGCATTCTCAACGAGCGGGCACTGCCCTTCTTCTATCTCTCATGCTCGCTGCTCATGGCCTTCGGTCTCACCACCCTCGGTCGAGCGACGCGCTCGTTCGGGTGTCGTGCGCCCCGACGCATGGTCGATCGATTACGGCCCTGGTCAACGCCGGCCACAGGTCTTGCGATGGCTGGAGTGGTGGGTTGGTGGGGTGTCGGCGCCGTCATGGGCAGCCTGCCCGGTTTCGTCGCCGTGCCGAGATGGCACAAGGGGTCACTCGGCGTGCAGCGGGCTGAACGGCTCGTTGAACTGAACCCGCTGGCGCAGTGGGGGAAGGAAGCCTTCGATGGCTACGAGCACACCGACGCCTGGCCGGAGCTACGCGCGCTTATCGATACCGCGAACCGGGTGGGAAGAACGCATGGCTGCGGTCGTGCCATGTGGGACTACGAAGACGACATCGCTCGCTACGGAAGCGAGTTCGCCTTCGCGCTTCTGCCGTTTTGGACCAAGGGTTGCATCGGCTCGATGGAGGGTCTGTATCTCGAGTCGTCGCCCAGTCTCCCGTTTCAGTACATCAACCAGTCGCTGCTGGCCGTGCATGCCGAGAACATCCAGGCCCGGCTGCCGTACCAAAAGCTGAACATCACCGAAGGAGTGAAGCGACTCCAGCAATGGGGGGTCCGCTACTACATGGTCTTCTCGCCCACGGCTCAGGCACAAGCAAGCGTTCACCGTGATCTCCGCCTTGTCGCGACCACTCCGTACACCCGCGAATGCACACCCGAAGAGGCCACGACCAAAACGTGTCCAACGACGATGGAGATCTACCAGGTCTCCGGCTCTGCCCTTGTCGAAGGATTGGCGCGCGAACCCGTCGTGGTCACTGGCATCGGCGCATCGCAGAACGGGGGTTGGCTCGACGTGGCCATGGCGCAGTACATCGAACAGGACCGCTTCGCGGTTCCATTGGCTGCCGATGGACCGAAGTCATGGGCCCGGGCAAAGGCGACGGTGAACCGTACGTTCAGTTCGAACTTCGGTAGCGGTACCACGGTGGCGAGCACGCCAGCCAAAGAACTGCCGCCGGTTCTGGTGACCGACATCGTGGAAGGTAACGGTGACGTTCACTTCCGGGTGGACCGCGTGGGCGTGCCGGTCGTGGTCAAGGTCTCGTTTTACCCCACGTGGCGAGCTCAGGGAGCCGACGGTCCGTTTCGTCTCGCGCCCAACCTCATGGTGGTCGTCCCGCGAGAACACGACGTGACGCTTCGCATAAAGCAGGACGCGGCGAACCACATCGGCACGGCACTGTCGGTGATTGGCCTCGCAGGCCTCGGTGCGTCCGCTGTCGCCGAGCGGCGGCGACGGAGCCGTCCCTTGTAACATGCGCACGTAACATGCGCACGTGACAGACGAACCTCAAGGACCGCTGACCGGACTGCGCGTCCTCGAACTCGGCGTGATCCTGGCCGGGCCGTTCGTGGGCAAGATGCTTGGCGACTTCGGTGCCGAGGTCATCAAAGTCGAAGCCCCCGGTAGCGGTGACCCGATGCGCGACTGGGGTGCC
>JAYSTV010000408.1:0-2727 GCA_043719425.1 Acidimicrobiia bacterium
ACAAAGGCGGTTGTGGCGGCGGCGGCCACCACCATCCACGGACCGGCACCGAGTCGCCGTGCCACCCGGCTCGTGACGACGATCGTCAGTGCACCTAGCAAAATCGACAGTGCGCGCAACGGCCGAAGCCGATTGCGATCCTTCGACTCCTGTGGATTGGCGTGCGAGAACTGCCCGTTCGCCACGTCGCCGTCGCCCTGCTGCGGTACCACCTTGAACTCCGAACGACCGAGCAACTTCTCCACCCCGGCGGCGAGGAGGTAGTAACCGGGCGGTTGGTGGGGCGCATACCCGGCGTTCGGCTCGATGCGGTACCACGTGCCGCCCACGAGCTTCTCAACATTCATCATGTGGTCGGGCTCGTCGTTCGCCTCCCACGCCGGCGTGCGAATCGCGATGAATGAACTGAGCGACGCGGCCAGCATCACGACGACCATCAACGCCACCCGGGGTGCTCGGGCGGAGCGAAAGGCGCGATGGAGAGGTGAGGCCGAATTCACTCGGGGCACGCTACCGGGGTCCACTGGCCTGCTGAGGTTGAGCTGAGGGAGTGAACGAAGCGTCACCCGCACACCGCCGTAGCGTTGTACCCATGGAGAACACGGGACCGTCGCTCAGCCCGAGCGTGGACGACCATGCCCGGTCGCGTCGCCTGCGGCCGCAGACCCTGGTGCTGGCCGCCCTCCTCACGGGTGCGTCCGTGCTGAGCGCCTTCAGCCTCAACGATGCGGTGTCGTCGCCGGCCTGGGCCAAGCCGGCCACGATCAAGAAGGTCAAAGCAGAGTTCAACGTTGAGCGGCCCTATGCCGCTCCGGAGTTCACCGACCTCCAGAATTGGATCAACAGCAAGCCGCTCGCCATTGCGGACCTGAAGGGCAAGGTCGTGCTGGTCAACTTCTGGACGTTTGGATGTGTGAACTGTCAGAACACGCTCCCCTACGTTCGCGACCTCTACGCCAAGTACCACGCCAAGGGCTTCGAGATCATTGGTCTGCACGCTCCCGAATTCGGCAACGAAAAGGAAATCGCCAACGTTCGGGCGGCGGTGAAGTCCGATGGCATCTCGTGGCCGGTGGCCCAGGACAATTCTTTCAAGACCTGGCGTCGATACAAGAACGGGTATTGGCCCTCGTTCTTCTTCGTCGACAAGACCGGCAACATTCGCCACACCCATATCGGTGAGGGTGGTTACGACAATCAGGACGCAGTCGTGGCGGCGCTGCTGGCCGAACCCGCTCCCGCGTCATAGCCCGTCACCGGCGTAGCACGATGGTGGGGTGACAGGTCCCTTCGAGCCGGTGCAGGGCCACCCCGGTTGGCCATGGTGGCAGCGCGCGTTCCATCGGGCCGCCACAGCCGGTCCAGTTGATCTCGTCGGCGCCGCCCACGCACTAAGCGCGCACGGAAGTTCGCTAGCCCGAACCGAGGAGTCGCGGGCCGCGCTCGATGCCTCACTCGACGAACTGGCCGACGGCATCGACAGCGTGGACACGTGGCGCACGAGAGTGTTCGTCGATGCGGGATTCACCGGCAACGGCGCCGACTACCACGACGTGCGGAACTCATTCCTTCCCGACGTCCTCGATCGTCGACTCGGGATTCCGATCACCCTCGGTCTCGTTGGCCGGCTCGTCGCTGAACGCGCCGGTCTGGTCAGCTGGGGTATCGGTCTGCCCGGTCATTTTCTGCTCGGTGTGGCTGCTCCCGGAGTGGCCCGTGGCGCGTGGTGGGACGATGACGCCCGACTGGTTGATCCTTTCGGCGGCGGTCGGTCGATGACTCTCGACGATGTCGACGATCTTTTTCGGTCAATGTTCGGCCCAGCTCACGCATTCCATCGCTCGATGCTCGACGAAACGTCGGACCACGCCATGCTCGTGCGCATGCTCAGCAATCTGAAAGCGAACTACGCCCGCATGCACAGTCTCGCCGGGCTCACTGCCGTCATTCGAATGCGTACATGTCTTCCCGATTGGTCACTCGATGAAGGCCGTGAGTTGATCCGGCTACTGACCAATAGCGGTGCCCTCGACGAAGCGGCCACGGCCCTCGACACGGTGGAGCAGGCCTACCCGGCCGCCGACGAGGTACTCGCCGATGAGCGAGCTCGTCTAGCGAGGGTGTTCAACTGACGTCCAAGCCCGAGCCTGAGCGATTGAGCCACGTTACGATGCGCTCGATGAAGGGCCGCTGACCAGCGCTCAACAACGGCCGGGCGGCGTCGAGGTCGACCCAGGCGAGGCGGTCGATCTCAGGAAAGGACTGCAGTTGCCCTGAGCGCGGCGGCCATTCAAGATCGAACGTGCCGGGGACGAACTTGGTGAGATCGGGATCGGCGACCACCGCAAACAACTGGACGGTTTTGGCCGACGACGACATCGTTCCGAGATCGTGTGCGGCGTATCGATCGACATCGAGGGCCAGGCCCGTCTCCTCCTCGAACTCGCGCCACGCCGCGTTGAGGGGCACCTCGCCATCGTTCACAAGACCTTTCGGAAACGACCAAGCGCCGTCGATCTTCTTCGTCCAGAACGGCCCGCCGAGGTGGCCAAGAAGAACCTGGGGCCGGTGATCCACGAGCCGGACGACAGCGATCCCCGAACTCAAGCCCCGACCCATGGAGGCGACGCTAGGCGTCGCTGGAGCGGTCCGGCCGGGAACGATGTGCCCTCCACCATCAACGCCCGCAGGGCACTCATCGTGGCCTCACCCGAAAGCGGCCGTTGC
>JAYSTV010000409.1:0-15989 GCA_043719425.1 Acidimicrobiia bacterium
GATTTGCTGGATCGAGAAACGAGGCGTGGCGCACGACGTTTTCAACGACCGGACGAATGTTGGTGTCGTTGTCGCGGAATACCGCGGCCAATTCGTCGCGACGACCAGCCGACGGATCTGTGCCGAGAAAGAATCGGTGCAACTTGGCGACGATGAACGGCGCGCAGGCCGGGTGGTCAACCACCGCGTCGATCACGCCGTTGGCGTCGTAGTGGCCCGTCTTTCCGAAGAGGGTGACGTCGCCGGCAAACGCCCGATCGTCGGCGAAGCTCACCTGGTCGTTGTCGATGGCGTAGCCGGCGAGCCCCTTTGCCGCGGAGCGAACGTCGCCCTCCGAGTAGTTGCCCCGACCTAGGGTGAAGAGTTCCAAGAGCTCTCGTCCGTAGTTTTCGTTGGGTGCCGACCCCACGCTCCAGTTGCCGTCGAGCCAGAGCAGCATCGAGGCATCGATGGTGATGGCCTTCATGAGTTCACGGAAGTTCCCGAGCGCGTGTTTGCGGACGAGCTGGTTCTGGGTGCAAACCATGTTCGTCGAACCGCCCTTGCCCAGGCTCGAGGTGAGATGACCGTGCCAGAACCACGTCATGCGTTCCACCAATGGGGCGTCCGACGAGACCATGAGACCCGTCCACCACTTGATGAGCACGCCGTTGTCGTCACTGGTCCCGAACGAGGGCGACGGCGGCAGCGCGTCGATCTGCGAGCTCGCCAGGAGCGACTCAATCAATGCCCCGGGCTCCTGCCCAACGAAGCGATCAACGGCATCGCCCGACGCGAGGAAGGTCATCCGACGCAACACATGGGCGATGGCTGCTCGCCGTTCGGTGTCGTCACTCGGGCTCGGGGCGGAAGGAGCAATCGTCATGAATGCATCGTGTCGTCCGCGCCCTGAACCCACCGTGAAGTTCGGCGCTTCGTCGCTTCATGTTCGCTTCAGGAAGCTTCTGCCACACTAGGGACGTGCGGCTCCTCGTGGTGGAAGACGATCGCGCGCTGGCGGGCGTGTTGCGGCGGGCGCTCGTCGACGAGGGGTACGCCGTGGACGTTGCTCTTAGTGCGGCTGCCGCGGATGAGGCGGTGGCGATCAACGAGTACTCCTTGATCGTCCTCGACCTCGGATTGCCCGATGGCGATGGAGCCGAACTCTGTCGCAAGTGGCGTGACCAATCCGTACGTTCACATATCTTGATGCTGACGGCGCGCGACGGACGGCGTGATCGCATTGGTGGCCTCGACTCCGGGGCTGACGACTATGTGACCAAGCCGTTTGACTTCGAGGAGTTCGCCGCCCGAGTTCGGGCGCTCCTGCGGCGTCCGCTCGCCGAGCGTCGGCCTTCGCTGCAGGTCGGAGATCTCATCGTCGATCCAGTGACCCGGTCTGTCACCCGGGCCGGGGTGCAGGTGGCGCTGACCGCTCGTGAGTTCTCGCTACTGCGCGTGCTCATGTTTCGGGCCCCCGATGTGGTGCCCCGGGGAGATCTGATGGAACAGGTATGGGATGCTCACTACGACGGTCTGTCCAACACGTTGGAGGTGCATGTGGCCGCGCTTCGCCGCAAACTTGATATCCCGGGCCGATCGTCGCCCATCGAGACCGTTCGCGGCGTGGGGTACCGCCTCGTCGACGATGGGCTCGAGGCTCCATGAGCACACTCACCTTGGCCACCACCTGGCTGCAACGAATCGGTCGTCGACTCGTTGGCCCATCGGCCAGCACGTCACTTCGGCGCATACCGATACTCATCGCACTGGGTGTGATGCTCGTGTCGGCGCCGATGTTCAACAGGGCCCAGCACGAGATCGTGAAGTCGCGCATTGACGGTGGTTGGTCTGGCATGCGCAACGACGTGCAAGCACGGCTGTTCGCCGCTTCGGCAATGTTGGGCGGTGGCCCGAAAGTGGAAGACGGCCTTCTGTTTGTCGTGCATCCGAAGGAACGAACCCAGGAGGCGCTGGGGCAGACCGATATCGAGCCGCCGTTGTTCAAACTGGCGGAGAGTGCCGACTCGAATCTTCGCGATGACTGGTTCACGCAACAGGGTCGGAGTTTCGCCTCGTTCACCCGGGCCTACGACGGCGACACGACACTCGTGGCGCTGGTGGACATGGGCTGGTGGAATCCGTTCACGAACGGCCTCCGCCGGGGTATTTGGCGATGGTCGGTGTTCGGATGGGCACTGACCGGCTTGCTCGCTGGGCTGCTCGCGCATCTCCTGCTGCGTCCGGCCCGTCGTGTCCTGCGCGAACGCACGGACTTTCTCGCCGACGCCGCTCACGAGCTGCGCACCCCACTGTCGGTCATCCAGGCGTCGGCCGGCCATGCGCTCTCGCGGGAGCGGGGGAGCGGCGACTACATCCGCGCGCTTACGGAGATTCGGTCGGCCGCTACCCGTGCGTCGAGCGGCGTGACCGAGATGTTGGACCTCGCCCGCTTCGACGCGGGTCAGGCCGTCCCTCGTCTCGCCCCGTTGCGCCTCGACCTTTTGGCCGAAGAATTGGCCGCGTCGACCATGGTCGACGGCTGCTGCGTAGTCGCGGAGACCGGGCCGAACGTGTTGGTCCAGGCCGATATGGCCCTCATTCGCCAAGCGATCGACAACGTGGTGCGCAATGCCGCGGCCCGCTCAACGTCGGTTCGTCTGCGCACGTACCTTCACGGCACCGACGGGGTCCTCGAAGTGATCGACAACGGCCCCGGGTTTGCTGCAGAGCAGTTGCCGTATGTGTTTGAGCGCTATCGCCGCGGCGACAGCCGAGGCTCGCTGGGTCTCGGGTTGCCAATTGCCGCATCGATCGTGGCCGCCCACGGTGGACGCATCGACGTGGTGAGCCCCGTGCCAGTACCGGCGGGCGTCGAGCCGATCAACGGCCATGTCGTGGTTGATCTCAACGGTGTCGACGAAGGCCACTCCGGAGCGATTGTGTTGTCGTCCTTCGCCAATGGGCACTCCCCGGATTCGACGACGCCCGACGGACCCGGGGCGATCGTGACCGTGCTTCTGCCCCGCGCTCGACGCTGAAAGCGGGGGAGGTTCTCGTTCGCCCGCTCCCCGAGCGACGCATCGAACGAGTATTCCAGCGACGACGAAGCCAGGCGGCGCGCTAACGGTACTTCGAGCGATTGCCAGCGGCGAGGGCTCGGCTCATTTCCATCTTCGAATCGCGCTCGGCCAATGCTTGGCGCTTGTCGAACTGCTTGCGTCCTCGGGCCACCGCCAGCTCGACTTTCGCCCGACCGTTGAGGAAGTAGATGCTCAATGGAATGAGCGACAGTCCATCCTTGTCGGTCGCCTCGGCCAGGTCGATGATCTCGCGCTTGTTGAGCAGGAGTTTGCGGTTGCGCTTTGGTTCGTGGGCGCCGATACCCACGGCGTAGGAGTACGGCGAGATCTGAATCCCGTGCAGGTACACCTGGCCGCGGTCCACCCGGGCGAAGGCATCGACCATTTGCACCTTGGCGTCACGCAGGGACTTCACTTCACTGCCGTAGAGCACGATGCCGCACTCGTAGGTGTCGATGATCTCGAAGTCATGATGGGCCTTGCGGTTCGACGCCACGACCTTTTTCGCTCCACCGGTGACCCCGGCCTCGGGTCCCTTCTTCGTCGACTTCGCACCCATCGGGAGACATCTTCTCGCGTTCGCGAAGGCGGTAGCGTCCGAAACGTGCGTTTGGTGCTTCCCCAGCTCGTCTACAACGAGATTGTCGACCATGTGCTCACCGGGTATCCGTTGGAGGCGTGCGGCCTGCTCATCGGCCAGCCACGGCGAAACGGGATCACGCACGCCGTGCTGTTCGTCCCGTCGGCCAACCTGGCGGCGTCGGCGTTGTTCTACACAATCGATCCCAAGGTCCACCTTCGCGCCGAGCGAGACGCCGCCGCCGACGACCTCGTGGTGATCGGTGTCGTCCACTCCCACACCCACACCGACGCTTTCCCGTCGCCGACCGATGTCGCCGCCGCGCCCGATCCGACCTGGGAGTACCTCATCGTGAGTCTGCGCGATCCGTCGCCGTCGCTTCGCAGCTACCGGATCGACGCCAGCGTGGTCACGGAGACCCCTGTGGATGTCGTCGACCACGTGTGACGCGCGTAACGGATATTCCCTACTGGTTCAGTCGGGAATTAGAGTGTCAAGGCCCCGGTTGTTCCGGGTGTCTTCCGAGGTCTTCGAGGTTTTTCCATGTCTGATGTCATCGACGCTGCGCTTCCCACGGTGAGCATCCGTATCCCGATGATCCTGCGTCCTCACGTTGGCGGGGCGAAAACCGTCGACGCCACCGGAGCCACCCTGGGCGCCCTTTTCGTCGATCTGACCACTCGGTTTCCGGGCTTGGCCAGCCAGGTCCTCACGACCGATGGTGAGCTCCACAAATTCGTGAACGTCTACGTGAACGACGACGATGTGCGCTACCTCGGCAAGCTGGAGGCCCCGGTCAAGGCCGGCGACGAAATTACGATCCTCCCGGCCGTGGCCGGTGGCGCGTACTGAGATACCAGGACTCATCGCGCCATGACCGTCTACAGCTCGGTGCTCGACATGATCGGCAACACGCCGGTGATCGACGTGTCCGTGCTCAGCCCCAATCCGCGGGTGCGCATTCTTGCCAAGCTTGAGGGACAGAACCCCGGTGGCTCGGTCAAGGATCGTATTGCCCTTTCGATGATCGAGGAGGCCGAGAAAGATGGCCGCATCGTGGCCGGGGCCACGCTCATCGAGCCGTCGTCGGGCAACACCGGCATCGGACTGGCCATGGTGTGCGGCCAGCGCGGCTATCACCTCAAAATTGTGCTGCCGACAAACGTCACCCCCGAGCGCCGTCAGATGCTCGAAGCCTTTGGTGCCGAGATCATCGACTCGCCCGGTTCCGAAGGTTCAAACGGAGCCGTCAAGCTCGCTCAGAAGATGGCCGCTGAACATCCGGAATGGGTGTTCCTGTACCAATACGCGAATCCGGCGAACCCCAAGGCGCACTACGAATCGACCGGTCCGGAGATCCTCGCCGACGTGCCCGACGTGACCCACTTCATTGCCGGGCTCGGCACAAGTGGCACGCTCATCGGTGTCGGGTCGTTTCTCAAGAAGATGAAGCCCGGTGTGCAGGTGTGGGCGGTCGAGCCACCAAGCGGCGAAATGGTTGATGGTCTTCGCAACCTCGACGATGGCTACATCCCGCCGATCTTCACCGACAACAACGGCTTTGAACTGCTCGACCGTAAGAAGGTCATCGGGCCTCGCGAGTCGCTCGAAGTGACCCGTCGGATGGTGCACGAGTGTGGGGTATTCGCGGGCATCTCGTCGGGCGCCATCATGGCCGCGGCGATCAAGTGCGCGGCAGAGATCGAAGAGGGGGTGATCGTTACGATCGTGTGCGACGCCGGCTGGAAGTACCTCTCGACCGGTGCGTACTCCGACGATCTCGATCTGGTGACCGAACGAGCGAAGAAGGTCATTTACTTTTAGCGAAAGCGGTTGTCGTTGGAACCGCCGACGCTCAGTGGTCATCGCCTAACCTCAGTGGCCATGGCCGCTTCACGTAGTTACGATCGTTCTCCCGCGCAACCACGGCCGGTGAGTTTCGTCCGCGACTACACCGAATTCGCCGCAGGCTCCGTTCTTGTGAGCTTCGGTCGCACCCGGGTGCTGTGCACCGCATCGATCGATGAAGATGTGCCCCGGTGGATGAAGAACTCCGGCAAGGGCTGGGTCACAGCTGAGTACTCGATGCTCCCGGGGGCTACTCCGGAACGAAACGATCGCGAAGCAGCGAAGGGAAAGCAGTCCGGTCGGACCCAGGAGATCCAGCGGCTGATCGGTCGAGCCCTGCGTGGCGTGACTGACATGCGTGCGCTGGGCGAGCGTCAGATTGTGCTCGATTGTGATGTGCTGCAGGCCGACGGTGGCACCCGCACGGCCAGCATCTGTGGCGCCTACATCGCGTTGCACGATGCGTGCACCCGACTCGTTGCGGCCGGGTCGATCAAGGTTCATCCGTTGCTGACCTCATGTGCCGCCATCAGTGTCGGCATGGTCAACGGGGTGCCGATGTGCGACCTCGACTACTCCGAGGATTCCACGGCCGAAGTCGACATGAACGTCGTCATGACCGGCGACGGTCGTTTCGCCGAAGTGCAGGGCACCGCGGAGGGTAAGACATTCACCCGAGCCGAGCTCGACGCCTTGATGAACCTGGCCGAAGGCGGCATTGGTGTGATCAGCGCGCTGCAGGCCGAGATCCTCTTGAGCGGCCCGGCGGCGAGGTAGTGCAAATCCACTCCCGGTCGGGCCGGGCGTCTCGGGTGTCGGCCGTTGCAATCATAAGCATGCTTGTGATTGCGGCGTGCGGGGACAAGAAGAGCGACACGTCCGAGCCCTCCGCGGCGACCACGCTGGCTCCGGCGGTTGTCACGGCAACCGCAGTGACTGTGGCGCCTACCACGACCGCAACACCAACGATTCCAACAACCACGCTGGCCCCGACCACCACGACGATCGCTCCCCAGAACACGATTGCCCATGGGGCGGGTCCGATCCTCACCAGCAGTGATGGAAACACCATTGATCCCAGCGTTGCCGCCACGGCGAACGCCATCTACGCCGCGGCGGTGAACCGGGACTACGCCGGGGTCAAAATCATCATTGGTGACCGTCGATTCCGATGGGGGTTCGTTGGCCAGCGTCGCCCGGCCGAGGAATGGCAGAAAGAGTTCGACGAGGGCGGCCCCGATGCACTCGCCCGCATGGTGGCACTTCTTGACCTGCCGCCGACCATCGATAAGCGCGGCAACGTGGTGTGGCCGTATCTCGCGGGCAAGGATCCCGAGGAATGGGACGACGCCGATGTCGTGACCCTCGCCTCGTTGGGGTTTCGTCCGGAGGACATCGAGGCGACAAAAGTCAAGGGCATCTACAAGGACTATCGCCTGATCATCGGGCCCGACGGTGTGTGGACCGCCTTCGGGTTCGGCTACTGACGGGAGCACCGTGCTGCGCCTCGTGACGGCCTCGGCTAATCGGCACAAGGTGGCCGAGATCGAGGCAATTCTTGGCGCCGCGATCGATGTTGAGCTCCTTGCGCGACCGGCCGACGTTGGTGAGGTTGTGGAGGATGCCGACACCCTGCTCGGCAATGCGAGGCTCAAGGCTCAGGCTTTGCGCGACGCCACCGGCGTCGCCTCCGTCGCCGATGACACCGGGCTGTTCGTCGACGCGCTCAACGGTGCTCCGGGCGTTCATTCGGCCCGATTCGCCGGCCCGCACGCATCCGACGATGAAAACTGCGAGCGACTCCTGGTCGAACTGTTGCAGCGCGGGGCAGTGAGGCCCAACGAGCGAATGGCGTCGTTTCGCACGGTGGCCCTAGTCGCTTTTGCCGATGGGTCCGAGCTATGGCGAGAGGGCGCCATCGGCGGCGTGATTGCGCCACAGCGTCAGGGGGCCGGTGGGTTTGGTTACGACCCGCTGTTTGTGCCCCACGGGGTTGATGTCGTTGGTGTGGAAGCGCGACGCTCGTTCGCTGAGCTCGGCGTGGATGAAAAGAATCGGATTTCGCATCGGGCCCGTGCGTTCACGGCGTTGGCCGACGCGCTCCGCGAGCGTAGATAAGCGCGCTCACCAACGTCGTAGGTCGATGGGCCACACGGCGAGGTTGTGATCGACGGCTCCGGCATCGAGGATGAGTGCGGGAGTGGTCAGGTCCGTGGTCTGCCCACAGGGACCGTAGCCTGACTGCCGTGGGGTTCACCGATGCCGGGGAGATCGAACGGGCGATCAATCTGGGAGATGTCGAGACGCTGATGGCCGTCGTCGACTCGCACTGCCTCGATGCGCAGTTCGATCTTGTGGTGGAGCTGCGGCATCGGTGTCGAGCCGCCCTCGCTCGCGGGGTGCAGCTGTGGCCGGTGGCGGCCTACGCCGACTACCGCTTGGCCCTCGACGGCGACGGTCCAGCCGCCCTCACCGGGCTGGGAGAGCTCAGTGAGCGCTTCATGCTCGGGCCCATTGCGGAAGTACTGGCAAGTACACATACCTTTGACCAACTGGCCGAGTTCCTTCCCGCCACTCCCGATGCGTCGTCGTTCCTGGCCGAGTGTGTAATGCGCGGAGCGGATCTCACGGGCGATGAGAGGGCGCATCGACTTCCGGTGGTCTTTGATCTGCCTCTCCGTCTGGAGACCTGGGAGCCGTCGTACGCGTTAGCCGAGTATCGACCCGACCGAGTCCGCTGCGATCCTCCGGTGGTTCCCGGGAAGTGGTCGCACGTGACGCTGGTGCCTAGCGCTGTGTCGCCAGATGCGCTCGTTCACGATGCGCTGCGAGACCTGGTTGGACACTGGCTCTCGTCTTCTGACGGACGCGTTGATATCTCGTCAGTTCACGGAACAGCCGAGTCGGCGGTGGGGGTATTTGGCCTTAGACGAGCGTCGTTCGTTGAAGTTTCGGGGGCGGCAGCCATGGCGCACATGGCCTGGGCGGCGGGCTCAGGCGCGGCGCGCGGCCGACGACGAGGAGCCGCCGCCGGGCGAGAACGAGCCTGGTGGGCGGTACGCGCGCTTGCAGGTTTGGATGACGGTGACGTCCAACCCGACGAGATCGGTGAAGCGCTCGACGAACTTCGGTGGCTCTTGTGGTCCGACGGCTCGCCGGAAACCGGATGGCATTTGCGCCTTGCAATTGAGGATCCCGACGAAGGACTGGCGTGGGCCATCGCCGCCATCGACGCTGCCTAAAAGTACTACGAGTGCTTAGCGTTGGAGCCGATCGACGAGAGCGGGCAGATCGCGGATCGACTTGAGCTCCCAGAACGTCGCACCATCAACGTTGCGGGGATGGGTGAGCTTGCTCTCGTCGACCGTCTCGTGCGCCCACGTGAAGTGATACGGAATGTGGACGCCGACGGCACCGAGTTCAACGGCCGGTAGAACATCGGACTTGACCGAGTTTCCGACCATCACAAACTCATCTGCGCGCAGATCATGTCGACGCAGCACGTCGGCGTAGGTTTTGACGTCCTTCTCCCGCACCACCTCGACCGCTCGAAACCATTGTCCGAGCACACTGCCCTCCACCTTTCGATGCTGGTGATGAAGGTCGCCTTTGGTGATGAGAAGCAGCGGGGTGACCGACGCCAGTTCTTCCAGCGTCTCCTCGACCCCCGGAAGGAGATGGGCCGGCCGCTCCAGCATTTCCTTGCCTCGTTCGAGCAACATGGCCAGATCGGCCGAGCTGATCTCGCCGCTCGACAGTGTCATCGCGGCCTCAATCATGGAGAGCGTGAAGCTCTTGACGCCGTATCCGAAGAGGGTGAGGTTGGTCGTCTCGGTGCGCAACAGCTCGGCCCGAGCCGCCTCGGCCGTGGTCCACGGGGCCAGGAGATCAGCAAAGGCATCTTCAGTGGCGGCGAAGTGATCCTCGTTGTGCCACAGCGTGTCGTCGGCATCGAGACCGATGGCGGCAATCTTCATCAATCGATTGTCGGCTATTGCCGATGAGAAGATGAGGATATGTTCAGCGCGGCGCCGCGAGGCGGGCCAAATCCTGTGGCCCGCTGGCCGGGTAGCCAAAGCCGACACGAACGGTGGCGGCCCACCGGCCCAGCACGGCGACCGTGGCGTTCAGGCGGTCCCCTATGGCGGAGATGATCGGCGTCAACTGATCGTCGGTGGTGTCTTCGATTCGTTCGCGGAACGCTCGCCCGGCCTCGGTCATCGATGCCGCGTCGGCGTCGACCAAACCGGCTCTCGTTAGTCGTTCAAGGCCGGCGTCGAGTTCTGCCTCACTCCACGCTCGTGAGCGCACATACGACTTGAACGGCAGACCCCAGTAGCGCTCGGTCAACAGGCCGATCTCCACAGCATCGAGACCGGCCGACGTCCACGCGGCGGTGTGCGCATCGCCGCGAAACTCGCGCAGCGCGTCGCCCAACACGAACAGACGGTCCAACGGCTCGATCGGCGTCGGCTCACTGATGACGCCGGCAAACAATGGGCGGCCTTCCGGTCGGCACGCGTCGACACCGTGAGTCAGCGCCTCGTTCACGGCATCAATGCCGCTGAGGTCGTCGCCGATGAGGCGATGCAGCTGACCGACCGCGCCCCGATGGCGAGCAGCTCGGATCGTGGCGGCGTCGGTGAGGGACCAGCCGCTCTCCACCGCCGCCACCACGGCTACGGGATTGAACACCGCGAACGCCGACGCCACGAGTTGACCGCTGGCGCGGCCGAGCAATGAACCGCGACTGGTGAAGTAGGCCGGTCCGTCGGGCAGGGCCACGCCGTTCATCGAGCGAGCCGACGGCGCAAATCCGAGCGCTTCGTAGTTGCTGTGACACTCCGGCGAGAAGTACGCCTGGCCAATGACTGGCTCCAACGCCCCGCTCAGGGCGCGGGCGGCAAGACGGGTTTGCGGAGTAGCAACGGCGGGCATAGCCGCAGTATTGCCCTCAGGCGACCTGTGCTGCTGCTCGGTCCTGAGCGACGGTGTCCAGCGAGTCGTATTCGTCGCCCGTGTCGACCCAGTTTTCGTATTCGATGACGCCCATCTCGGTCCACTTGTGGCGCAGCCATCCGTCGCCGGCGTCGAGCAGTCCGAGCTTGCGACAGTTCGGCACGATCTTGGAGAAGAGGAGCTTCTGGAAGTCTTTGTACTCGTTCGGAATCTCCAGCTGAATCTTGACCATCTTGCGCACGTCGACGCCCATGCGCTCCCACACCTCTTGCTGAAGGAAGCGATCTCGCATTCGAATGCCGGACTCGTAGGCGAACTCCTGACGCTCACGGATCTCGGCCTGGGTCATGCCGTCGTAGGCCTCCTTCAGCGAGAGCACGCCGAAGGCCACGTGGCGGGCTTCGTCGCTCATCACGTAGCGCAGGAGCTGCTTGAGGAGGGGCTCCTCGATGAGCATGTGCAGGAAACCGAAGGCGGTGAGGGCGAGGCCTTCCACCATGATCTGCATGCCGAGATACGTCATGTCCCAGCGGCTGTCACGAATGATGTCGTTGAGGAGCGCTTCGAGGTGAGCGTTGATTGGATAGGTGCCGCTCAACTTGGTGAGCAGGTACTTGGCGAAGACCTCGACGTGGCGTGCCTCGTCAACAACCTGGGTGGCCGCGAACAACTTGGCGTCGTACCACGGCACGGTCTCCGTGATGCGGGCGGTGCAGATCAATGCGCCCTGCTCGCCATGGAGAAATTGCGACAACCGCCAGCGTTGCCCTTCCATGGCCAGCTCGGTCCACTGCTTGTCCGTCCAGTTCTTGAACAGGCCCTCCTCTTGCGCCCGATCGCGAATCCAGCCATCGCCGGGGGCGGCGTTGAGAAGTTGGCGGGCCGTCTTCTCCTCGTCGACTTCGATCGACCAATCGAGGTCCTTCTCGCCGTCCCACTGGCTACCCTTCGCCTTCTCGTAGAGCTTGTTCAGCGCTGGACGCTCGGCCTTGCGGTAGTCCCATGTGAACAGTGCCTCGTAGCTCGACTGCACGGCGCTCAGCTCGGCCGACATGTCACGGTTGGTGAGGGCCATGATCGATTCGACGTCGTTCACGTCGCCTCGGAGGCGCTCACGGTCAGTCAGATAGGTCGCCGCGTCTAGTGCCATAGGGGAAGTCCTTCTGCGTGGGGCTCGCCGGAACGGAGAAACCGAGTGATTGCTCGGGAAAAGTCTGATTGACGATGTGACGTTCGTCAATATCCAATTTGGCCTTTTTTGCCTCCGACGCCACGTGCCAGGCTGTCGGTTCGTGAGCCCGGAAACCCACCTTCGCCGGCGGCCCCGCCAGGCCCGTGCGCAGGAGCGCGTCGAGCGGATCCTCGATACGGCCGAGCAGGTCTTTGCCGAGATGGGTTTTGGGGCGGCGACGACCAACCAGATCGCCCAGCAGGCGGGGACCAGTATCGGGTCGCTCTACGAGTTCTTCCCCAACAAGGAGGCTCTGGCCCGGGCCCTCGCCGACCGCTACATCGCCCGGATCGGTCCGGTCTACGACACGTTGCTGGTCGACGAGCCGTCGCTCATTGGCTCCGAGCTGGTGATTCGGATCGTGGAGTCGCTGGATCAGTACTTCCGGGAGCACCCTGGTGCTATTCCGGTCCTGAACGGTCGGCTGACCTCGCCCGAGCTGGCCGCCGCCGGCGAGCGTCTCCAGGGGGCAATGGTGGCCGGGATTGACCATTTGCTGGCCGTCCGTCGACCCGACATTGCCCCCGAACACCGGATCACTGTTGCTTCGGTCATCGCCGACGTGACCCGCTCGATGTTGGTCATGGCCGATCAGGTGCCCCTCAGCCGTCGGCGCGTTGTGGTGCGCGAGACTGAGCGTTTGGTGATTGGCTACCTGATGGAAACGCTGGGTGAACCGCCCACGCCGGTGCCGGTCCGGACCAAAGCGGCGACCAAGCGGTCGTAGATCTCGTCGCCACAGAGCGCTCGCAGTTCAGCCTCCATCGTGGTCACCACCGCATTGGCCAGCGCAGTGTCGCCAGTTGGGTTGCCGAAAGCTTCGGTGCACCACCACGAGAGGCCATCGCCATCATCGCCGAAGTCCGTTCGTTCCCACCGCCGAACGGTGGTGCGACGGATTCCATCGACAGCCTGATCTTCGTCGACACGAAGCGGAAGTTGCCAGCACACGTTGGGCTTTCGATGCAACGGGTTGATTCCATCGACGACGGCTTTTGCGTGCAAGGCACATCCTGGTCCGGAGGCGAAACCAGGTCGATTGAGGAAAATGCAACCGCTCTTCGTCACCCGGGTGAAGATGTCGCCGTTCGCTTTGCGCTTCCACCAGTTCTTCTGCAGTCCGTATGACGCAAACTGCCAGTTCGTGGGGTCGAGCTGTTTCACCGCATCGGCCACGACCATGAAGTCTTCGGCATCGGTGATCCCGGCGCCAAGCGTGCAACATCCGTCGGCGCGAGCGGGATCATGGCTGGGATGGATGCCGCGACACCCGTCGCCGTAGAGGCAACGCCAGGCGCTCGTGAGGAACGACCGGTCGAAGCGCCACTGTCGGTCAGCCTCGCTGAGCTCGACCCACTTGGGGGCGAGGGTGACCGGCGTGGTCATGTTCGGCTCTCCAACACGTTCAGTTGCACCGCAGTCATTTGCGACTCTCAAACACTTTCAGTACGAGGCACAGCACGCACCCGCCAATGAACGCGACGAAGGCGGAACCGATGTTGAATTCCATCACCGGCTTTGAGCCCACGAAGGAGAACAGGGCGCCGCCGATGAACGCGCCGACAATGCCCACGATCATCGTGAACAAGCAGCCGCGCTTTTCGAAACCAGTCACCGATTGTGCGAAAGATCCCGCGATGAGACCAAGAATGATCCAGCCAACGATGCCCATGGGATTTGCTCCTTTTGGAACTGCTACTTTGAAGAAATGTCAGAAAACATGTCGATGAACGAATCCGGCGAACAGGCCGTGCGTCGGTACCTCGAATTCCTTGCTGATCCTTCCACGGCTGTCGACGAGACGCGCGTCGCCGCCGTGCAGGAGCAGGTGGCCAACACCTCCGATGTCATCGCCAAGCTCAAGCTCCACGAGGAGTTGGTCCGGGCCCGCAGCGGCGACACCGCGGCGCTGCGCGAAGGCTTTGTGGCCAACGCCAAGTCGTGGGCGGCCGCCAACGCCGTTGGCCTCGACTCGTTTCGCGCCCTCGGTGTCGGCGACATTGCGTTGGTCGAAGCGGGCTTCGATCTGGGTCGGGGTCCGGTGAAGGCCCGTCCGGCCGTGCGCGCAGCAAAGGCGACCCGAGCCGCCAAGGTGTCGGGGACCTCGATCCGCGACCACATCACTGGGATGACCGGGACCTTCACGCTGGCCTCGGTTATGCACAACATGGGCGGTTCGCTGGGCACGATCCGCAAGGTCGTCGACGAGCTTGAGGCGGCCGGCCGTGTTCGCAACGAGGGCGCCGATCCGGGCCACTCGACCCGTGGTCGCGCCCCGCACGTGTTCCGCGTCGTCTAGCTCGTCCGAGTCTGCCGTACGTCGGTTGCCCCAGCGGAGCTGCGAGCGTCACGTTGTTGCGGCACCTTCGCCGCAACGACTCCGTTGCCATTCGTCAGCCCATCCTCGGCACCGTCGCCGAGGTTCGGGTTCAGACTCGGTCATCACATCGTCGTTCGGCAATCGAACACGCCGCCTTTGCCGCTCTCGATGAGCTCGAAGCGCAGTTCTCGATCTTCCGAGTCGACTCGGAGCTGTCTCGATGGCGTCGCGGTGAGGTGGCGAGTCCGTCCGTTGAACTGACGGCCCTGCTTCACGCCGGGCAACAGTGGCAACGGGACAGCCACGGTGTTCTCAATCCGGCGGTTGGCATTCTCAGTCGCCGGTGGGAGAAGGCGGCCAGCGAGGGTGTCGTCCCCAGCGCCTCTGAACTGGCCGAGCTGGCATCCTCGATCGTTGCCCCTCGCTACGCCCACGGTGTGCCGGTTGGCGACTGCACCGAACTCACCTTTCATTCGTTGGCCAAGGGGCTTATCATCGACCTCGCCGCGGCGCGAAGCGGGGTCGACGAGAAGTCGGCACTCGTACTCAACGTGGGCGGTGATCTGCGTCGAGTTGGCGGCGAGCCCAGAATCGTGGGCATCGAGAATCCTCTGCGCGCGTATGACAATGAACCGCCGTTGGTTCGCGTGCGGATTAGCAATTCTGCCCTCGCCACGAGCGGGGGCGCGAGGCGAGGTTGGACGATTGCGGACCGCTGGTTCAGTCACGTGATCGACCCGCGCACCGGCTGGCCGGTGGAGCACATCGCCTCGGCGTCGGTCGTGGCGCTCGATGCCATGACCGCCGACGCGGTGGCCACGGTGCTCAGTGTGCTTACGATCGACGAAGGCCTCGCGTTTGCCGATCGAACCGAGATGGCCGCGTGCATCGTTGGGGCCGACGGCCGAGTGGCGATCAACGAACGGTGGAGGGCGCTCAGCGAAGCGTGAACCAGGTGACAATGGCCACGATCACCGTGCCCACGCTCACCATGGCGAATGCGCTCCGGCGCCGTTTGCGGAGGAAGAACTGCATCGTGAGGCCGCTCAACGAAACGAGCGTCAAAAAGCCGGCCGACACATCGATGAGCCACTTCCAGGAGCGGTTCGCGTCGCGGCCCTTATGGAGGTCGTTGATCACGCCCAGGAAACCTTGGCCCGCCACGGTGAGCTCGTAGTCGCCCGACTGGGCCTTGAACGAAGCGTCGGCCTCGTAGCCAGGCCCCTTGTAGGTGATCGTTCCTTCGCCGTTGTCCAGACGTTTATCGGACACTGCGCCGCGCACGCCCCGAACGTTGCGGAAGTACTCCGAGACGGCCAACCAATCGACGTTGGTGCCGGTGATGGCTGAGGCCGGGAGCGTTCCCTTGACGGTGGTCTCATGCGGGCTCGACCCGAAGACCCACGTTGGATGGTTGAGGGTGATGCCGGTGACCGAGAAGAACAGCACCACGGAGAAGGCGATCATCGACGTGTAGACGTGGATAAGCCGCGACCAACGGTGGGTCTGCGTGGAAAGCGAGCGTCGCTTGGTTCGGCGCGGTAGTGCGGGCCGCATGGGACCGTCGGCCGACTCGTTCCGTGTTGGTTCGAGTACCGCGGTGTCGCGGTCAGCGGGTGGCGTCATCGGTCGGTCATTTCGCGGCGCGGAACTCGATCGTGACGGCCTGCACTTCGTTGTTGGCCGCAGGGCTCTTCTTGAAGGCCGCCGTGCCGATGGTGATGGGCTCCTTCACGAGTGAGGAAGGGCCGTGTTCGCGAGCGCTTTCGATACACACGACGTAGTCGCCGGCCGGAAGGAGGGCCTTGGTGTCGTCACGCCCGTCCCAGGCGAAGGAGTACGAACCCGGCAAACGGGTGGCGGATGAGGTGGTGGTGGTCACGTCGACACCACCGGTGATCTGGCGTACCTGATCAGCGTTGTACCAACGGGTCAGTTCGCGAAGGTACTTGCGGCCGCGGCCACCTTGCTCGAAGGAGACTTCGATCG
>JAYSTV010000410.1:0-6602 GCA_043719425.1 Acidimicrobiia bacterium
GGGCGGTGTCCGCGAAGGCTGGCCACGCGCCAACGCTCGACCCGAACTCGCCGCATTCGACATCGGTCGCGTCGGAGCCGAAATCCGCGGCGATCCGGCGCAGGGACGCGGCGAGCACCTGGGGATACAGCATGGCCGGCGACTCGGCCTCCACGACGTGCTCATGGGCGCCGAACGATGCGAGCAGAGTGTCGTTTGATGTTTCGATGCCACGCCACGCGCACCACGGCTGGAGGGCGTTGACGATGCCCGTTTCCCAGTCGATGAGGGTGCCGTAACAGTCGAAGCTCAGCGCTCGAACGTCGTCGAAACGAATCGGCTCTGGCGAGGTCATGACGTCCTTGTTCTGGTGGAGGCGGTCCGGAGGCCGAGCGACGCAATCGTGTCGACGAAGTGCGAACGAAGATGCTTGCGTGCCGAGTCGAACGCCTTCCGTCGAAGAGCGTTCACGATGCTCCGGTGTTCGGCGACCAGTTCGTCGGCGTCTTCGTAGAGTGAACGCTGCAGCGCAATCGCGAGCCGGGTCTCGTTGGCCAGTCCGTCGAACATGGCCAACAGTCGCGGGCTCGATGCGGCGGTGACGATGGCGCGGTGAAAGGCCACATCGGCTTCGACCACGTGCCGCCACGATGCACGGTTCACGGCTTCGAAGTTCCGCATTGCGTCGGTGATGAGCGGGAGCCCCAACGGGTCGGCTTCGATCCGATCGATGGCGGCCAGCTCGACGACGGTTCTTGCATGGTACAAATCCGCGAGGTCGTCGATCGTGAAAATCGGCACCCGAGCGCTGCGTCCACGGTCTCGTTCGAGGAGGCCGTCGGCAACGAGGGACTGCACCGCGGCCCGCAAGGTCGGTCGCGCGATGCCGAGTTCCTCGGCGAGAACGGTGTCACGCAGGACATGGCCGCTCGGAAGGTGGCCGTCGAGCAGTTGTTCTCGCAACGCTGCGATGGCGGCGCCGACAACGGTCGAAGTGCCTAGCAACTCCATGGGCTAACTGTATACCAGTTAGTCCATGGAGCCGACGAGAGCTAGAAGATTTCGAAGAGCCCGGCGGCGCCCATGCCGCCACCCACACACATGGTGACCACGCCGAGCTTGGCGCCACGACGCTTGCCTTCCTGCAGGAGGTGGCCGGCGCACCGGGTCCCGGTCATGCCGAAGGGATGGCCGATGGCGATGGAGCCACCGTTCACGTTGTACTTGGCGGGATCGATGCCGAGCTTGTCGCGTGAGTAGAGGCACTGGCTGGCGAACGCTTCGTTGAGCTCCCAGATGTCAATGTCGTCGACCGTGAGGCCGTGACGGGCGAGCAGCTTCGGCACGGCAAACACCGGGCCGATACCCATTTCGTCGGGCGCGCATCCAGCCACGGCCCAACCTTTGAAGGCGCCCATCGGAGTGAGGCCGCGACGCTCGGCTTCCTTGGACTCCATCATGACCACGGCGGCCGCACCGTCGGACAGCTGACTGGCATTGCCGGCGGTGATGTACTTGCCCGGGCCCATGACCGGGCCCAGTTTGGCCAGGCCCTCGATGGTGGTGTCGGGACGGTTGCACTCGTCGCGATCGACCGTGTAGTCGACGATGGTCTCTTCCTTCGTCTCCTTGTTGACCAGCTTCATCTTGGTGGCCATCGGCACGATTTCGTTTTCGAACAGACCGTTGGCCTGGGCCGCGCCCATGCGCTTTTGGGACTGCAACGAGTACTCGTCCTGGTTCTCGCGGCTCACGCCGTAGCGCTCGGCGACGATGTCAGCGGTGTCGATCATGGCCATGTAAATGTCGGGAAAGGCCGCGGTCAAGGCCGGATCAAATGTTTCGCGAGCGGGGGAACCGCCGGGCAGGCTGATGGACTCGACGCCACCGGCGACCATAACTTCGGAGCCGTCATGCACGATCTGATTGGCGGCCAGGGCGATGGAGTTCAGGCCCGACGAGCAGAAGCGGTTCACGGTGGCACCGGACACGCTGATCGGTAGGCCGGCGAGAAGACTGGCGTTGCGGGCGATGTTTCCGCCACCGTGGGCGACATTGCCCATATAGACATCGTCCACTGAACCGGCTTCGATTCCCGCTCGGTCCACGGCATGGCGCACCGCATGGGCTGCCATGGTCATCGGGGCGGTGATGTTGAACCCGCCGCGGTGGGCTTTGGCCAGACCGGTGCGGGCATAGGAGACGATGACGGCTTCGCGCATAAGAGAAACACTCCGGGAGCAGGGCCGACGACGTCGACGGCACATGGGGAAGACCGAGGCTAGGGCTGGACCGGCCCCCCTTCCAATCGACGAGCCGACGTGTATGCCCCGTCGGACGCCGGTTGATCGGTAACCTGATCCCTCCCCGCACAACCCGTCAGAACTTGCGTGATCGGGCCGACCTCAGGACAACAGGTGAACGAGGCGACGAACAGCGTGCCCGGCGATGTTGCGCTGGGTGTTGACGAAGACCAGGACTTCCTCGCCGTTGCCGCGCCCGGCGCCGCCACGGCCAGTATCGACGACGACGAGTTTGATGAGCCGCGTCCGACAGCGCGCCGTCGGCGGCGCACCTACCGGGTCCCGGCCGATCCACTACCGCTGGCCATCGTGGTCCTCGCCGCCTTTGCCTACTCGGCCTATCTCGCCAAGCTCACCATCAACCATCACAACGGCTTCGGTACGGCCGGCTTCGATATCGGTCTTTATGACCAGGGCCTGTGGTTGCTCAGTCGATTTCGTGCCCCATTTGTTACCATCATGGGACGAAATCTCTTTGGTGATCATTCATCCTTCATCTTACTTCCGCTCGTACCATTTTATTGGCTCGGGGCTGGATCATCGTTCTTGCTATTCGTGCAAAGTGTTGCCTTGGGTTCGGCTGCCATGCCGGTGTATTTGACCGTCCGACGAGTGCTTCGTTCGTCGTGGGCCGCCTGTGGCTTGGCGGTGGCGTTCCTCTTCCAACCATCGCTGGCGTGGACCAACACGGAGAACTTCCACCCGGACGCGTTCGTGGCCCCGCTCCTGGCCTTTGCTATCTGGGCGATGGTGGCCCGCCGGTGGCGCGCCTTTGCCATGTTCGCCGTGCTCTGCACGATCGTGAAAGAGGACACCCTTCTGGTGGTTATCCCGCTCGGGGTCTACGCCTTCTGGCGCTTCGGTCGCGATGAGAATCCGACGCTGGGGGTGGGTCGCAATCGAACGGGATTGATGGTCGCTGCGTGGAGCCTGTTCTGGACGGGGACCTCGCTGCTGCTCCTACGAACGCTGAACACTGTCGGTTCGCTCAACGCCTGGCGAATTCCATTTGGTGGACCAACGGGCTTGATAAAGACGACGTTCAAAGCGCCGAGCAAGGTCTGGGACTACCTGGTCAAGGGCATCGATTATCCGGGTGATACTCGCGACAACTACCGCATGTGGTATCTGTGGAAGCTCTTCACGCCAGTGGTCTTTCTGATTGTGCGAGCCCCGTGGGAATGCTTTCTTTTCATTTTTGTTGTCGGTCTCAATATCGTTAGCAATTTCTTTTATCAATACAACATTGAGTATCACTACACCGTCATCATTCTTCCGGGCCTCTTCTTCGCCGCGACGATGGCGATTCGCTCGCTCAAGACGGTGGGCGGCCAGCGGCTGGCGGTCCTTGCCGTGGTGGCCTCGTGCACGTGGACGGGGTACCTCTGGGGGCCCACGCCGCTGTCGGCCAAACCGTTTCCGTGGGCCACGGCGAACGCTCCGTGGGTGGCGGAGGGGCGCGCTCTGCTCCGCCAAATCCCGCCCAACGTACCGATCGCCGTGTTTTACGGCTATGTGCCCCACATCGACCATCGCGCCGAGGTGTACCAATTCCCGGTTCCGTGGCGTGACTCGTACTACGGGCTACCGACCGACGAAACAGCGAACATCCGGCCTCTGCGTGACCGGGTCGAATGGGTCCTGACCCGCGACGTCTCGACTTCAGCCGACCAGACCGTCCGCGACGCCTACAACGACATGATCGCCGACTTCGAACTGGTGGACACCGAGGGCGGCGGGCAGCTGTTTCGCCGTCGTGGACTGGCCGGTTCCAACGGAGCTGGAACCAAGGTCGGCGCGGTGGCCACGCCGGTGCCCCCGATTGTGGCTCCGACGATCGTGCCGCCAACGGGCGCTCCCGGTCCCGTCGAGCCGGTGGCCGGTCCCATCGACGCAATTTCGGGCGGAACGCCCACGCTCCCGTGACTGGCGTTCGCCGGCCGCCGTCGACCCGCTAAGCTTTTCTCCCCTATGAAGCCTGGCCTCCATCCCGCCGACTACCGCCCGGTGGTCTTTCGCGACCAGTCCGCAGGGTCGTCGTTCCTGTCCCGCTCCACGATCAAGACCGCCAAGACGATTGACTGGGAAGACGGGCAGACGTATCCGCTGGTCGACGTGGAGATTTCAATGGCCAGCCACCCCTTTTACACTGGCAAGATGAAGATGCTCGACGCGGCTGGCCGCGTGGAACGCTTCGAGAAGCGCTTCGGCAAGCGCTCGAACTAAGGACCTGTCATGGCATCGAAATCCAACGTCAAGCGCCCCATCATCAAACTCCGCTCCACCGAGGGCTCGGGCTTCGTCTACGTGACCAAGAAGAACAAGATCAACGATCGTGAGCGCCTCGAA
Source organism: Acidimicrobiia bacterium (assembly GCA_043719425.1). Classification (GTDB taxonomy): domain Bacteria; phylum Actinomycetota; class Acidimicrobiia; order Acidimicrobiales; family JANYDT01; genus JANLQX01. The sequence goes on from JAYSTV010000410.1 coordinate 4,632, forward strand.
CTGAAGAAGTTCGATCCGGTGCTCCGTCGCCACGTCATGTTCAAAGAAGAGCGGTAGATTCCGGCCTCGCTGCTGGTGCGGGGCGAATCATGTTTGACCGTTCGAGCCGACCAGTGGTCGGCTCGTTTGCGTTCGCGCGGGGCGCCGTCGGCCTGGTGAGGCCATCCCCAAGCGGCGATCGGACGGGCGACAGCAGTGCCCCCCGACGCCCTGTGGTGAGCTTTACGCTGCATTTCCGCTGGTCGTGTCGGCACCAGCGGTGGCGGAAAAGCCTGCGCCGATGGGCGTGAGCGATCCGTTGGCCACGTCGTAAACGGCGCCCCACACGACGGTGTCACCGGGGAGGAACGACGAGGACCTGATCCGGGCGATGTCTTGTCCCACGCTGGCCACGAGGTCAGTGAAGGCGTGGAACTCCAGGTCCGGTCGGCTTCCACTCGTTTGCTCAACCTGATCGGCGATGCTCTCGTTGGTCTGGCCGTGCAGCCCGCATCCGGTGTGATGAATCACGGCCACTTCACGGGTCCCCAACGAGTTCGACGACAGGATGAGTGACCGCAGAGCGTCGTCGGTGGCCCGACCTCCGGCGTTGCGAATGATGTGGGCGTCGCCGATTTGCAGCCCGAGGAGCCGGAACAAGTCGAGGCGAGCGTCCATACACGTGAGCACCGCGATCCGGCGGGTGGGGCTCGCCGTGAGGTCATCGTGACGGAAGGCCTCCTGGTAGAGCGCCGCGTTGGCCAGCATGCGGTCGCGCTCCATGAAGGAAGAACGGTACCAGAATGAAACTTCCGACCTTTGGGCTCAATGGCGAAGCCCAGGAAGGTTCCCGAATAAAAGAGTCAGCCCGAAGGTCCCCTGCCCCAATGGAGCTGCGATGAGCGGATAGGGAGGCTGAGCCGGGTGATGCGTTTTGCACCACTGTGATGACGGTCAGCCGATGTGGGTACTCCCCCTCGTAGGAAAAGAGAATACGGAATTCAGCTTCTGCTGTCAAGCGGTGGGGTGCTTGAAGGCAATGACCCTCATACGGCGCGGGCTCGCGCCGCCGTGCGGCGACGGGCCGGAAGTGCCTCGTCGGTCGACACCAGAGCGAGCACGTCACCGATTTTTCGGTGCTGCTCCAGGGGATGGCGCAACGGGCGTGAGCGGTTCAATACGTAGCGATTGGTTCGACCCTCACGGATACGGGTGAGATAGGCCTCTTCCTCAAGGTCGGAGAGGATGCTCGACGCCGCCCGTTCGGTGATCCCAACCTCCCACGCCAAGTCGCGGATCAAAATATCCGGCGTGCGGGAAAGCACAACAAGTACGTGTGCATGGTTGGAGAAGAACGTCCATGTGCGCGGTTTGTCGCTTGTCATTTTCCGACCCCCAGCTGTCGTCTGATGAATCGTAGTGCGCGTGTTTTGATTCATGCACTGCTCTTCCGGTTCCAGGCGCTGAACGAGGCCACCGAGCCGGGTCCGGGCAAACGAAGCCACGGCCACGGGTGCACCTCGATGGGACGGATCTTGGCGGCGATGCGTTGCCACCCCGGTACTGGCGTGAACGTCGTCGCCACGGCGCGCCCAGCCAAAAGGGCAGCCGGATCACCGATGAATACTTCGAGACCACCGCGGTGGTGTTGGGCGAGGTCCTGTAAACACTCGGTGAGAAAGACGAGTCGCTTCGCGCTGAGTCGAAGGTGGGAAAGGAGCGGGCGGTCAAAAACGAAAACTGCGGGTCGATCGGGGTTCGCTTCGAGCGCAGGGTCGTTTGTTCCGAGTGACTCGGCGCTCAGCCAGACAGCATCGATGCGTGCGCCACGGTCCGGTGACCGGGTGGGTCCGCGCGTCGTCCGGAACGCTGGATCGGCAGAGATCCGTGGGTCGACCGGGTCGACTGGCGCGAGGGACTGCTCGGCGGGCCACTGCTCGATTGGGCAGCGGTGACGGTGCGCGCAACCGTCGCACGTGCCGGGTGCTCGCT
>JAYSTV010000042.1:0-10562 GCA_043719425.1 Acidimicrobiia bacterium
GGTGTTCTATGCTCTCTTCATGGACACGGCCCTCGACAATTGGAAGTGCGTGTCCATTCCTTCCGTCGTGGTCGAGGAGTGGTCGAGGAGTGGGATTCGTCGAGTGCGTTTCTGGCACTGGCTGAGATCAAACGTCTTCGGGGTCAGCTCGCTGCGGCGCAAGTGCTGTTCACCACAATCATCGAGCCGGTCACCGGGCGAGACACGAAAGAGACGCTCGCTCGTGAGCTGGGGCTCTCGTCCGCAGAAGCGGCGAAAGCCCAACGGGCGGCATCGGTCGTGGCCCGGGCCCCGGAAGCAGCATCGCTGTTGGCATCGGGTTCGGTCAGCACCGAGCATCTCGCCCGGCTCGCGTCAGTTGAAGACGATGCCGATGTTTCGACGCTGCTCGCCAACGCGGCCAGCGAGTCACCCGATGAGTTCGGTCGAACGGTCGACCGATTCCGCATCACCAAGGATGCGAAGGGCGCCAGCGAGCGGGCCCGCAACGCTCGCACGCTCAAATTCTTCGATACCGAGTTCGGCGTTGGGTTTCGTGGTGTTCTACCGGCGGTCGAAGGCGGTCGGTTCCGGGCGCTCGTCAACGAGATCTGCGACGCCAATTGGCGCAGGGCCCATCCCGAACGTGCCGAGGCGCTCGGCGGGCACCACGACGAACCACGCGACCGACGCATGGCCGACGCGCTGCTGCAGCTCACCGGTTGCGTCGTGGTCAAGGCGGCACCGAGTCCCGGACCGAGCGAACGCGTCGATGAAACCGAACCCTCCGAAGGGACCGGAGCCGACGATCGCTCGTCCACGGCGGCCACCCCGCCGACGATCGTTGCTCGGACCGCATTGGTCGTCACGGTGAATCCCGAAACGCTCGAGGCCGCGGTGCTCGGTAAAGGTCCAATCCCTATCGAAGACGCGATGGTCCTCGTCGACGACCCTCGGACCGAGCTCTATGCGGCGATCTCGACGATCGATGGGGCCATCCTCCGTTTCGGACGGTCAAGACGACTCGCTTCACCGCTCCAGAAACTGGCCATGGCCGTCCGTCAGAACGGTCGATGCGCAGCTGCCGGATGCCTCGCCACGTTCGAGCGACTCGACGCCGACCACGACCCACCATTCGACGCCGGCGGACGCACCGATGTGGAAACCATGGACCTGTACTGCCCGCGCCACCACGCCCACCGACACGTGACCGGCGCCCACTGCGCCGACCTCGTTGGGGTCAGCTGACGCCTTCACCCCCGAGCTGGCCGACATGCAGCTGTACCGTTCCTTGACAACTGAACCGTGGGCGGGGGCGTTCAACGCTGTTTGCCGTTTCGGAAAAGTTCGATGGATTCGATCCGTCGCAGGCGAGTCTCGAACCGTCACCACGAGCGCGGTCGGAGGTCGGGAGTCCCACCATGATGGGCAACGACGACGACCTTGACCCCCGACCCAACGACGGCCTCCACGAACCGATCGACGAGTTCGAACACGGCGTCGTTCACCTTGGTCACGCACACGGCAAATCGAGCGGTCGCAGGCACGTCTTTGCGGCCACCTCGATCACTCGTCACCAGTGCCGCAGCGCGTTCGGGGGTGAGACGGTCATAGGGGGAGCAGCCGAGCACGGCGCCGACCAGCAACGGCCGATGGCACTGGTCTTCGATCGTGCGATCGAGGGCATCGGCGCCGATCACGCAGACCACGAGGTCCACGGTCGAGGCCAATGCCGGCTCATACCAGTGAGGCGCTTTTGCCGGGCGTCGACGGGATCCGTCGGACTCGGCCACCACGTTCATTCCGAGAGCGAACAGTTCATCTGCGCGCAGAGGAGTGACGCCAACGGCCTTCGGACCGTCGACCGAACCGACCACAAGGATCCGACCGTGTTCGTCGAGCGCAGCGCGGAGTTCAGCATCGGTCGGGGCCACGAGGAGCACCTTTCCCCAGTGCTGATCGGCGCCCATCTTCGTCGTGCAGGTGAGCACCGTCGGACCCGGGAGAGCGTCGGCAATGGCGTGCATCAACGTGGTCTTCCCGCCGCCACCAACCAGCGCCACGTGATGCTGTTGGCCGTCGAGTAGACCAAGGGCCTCGGCCACGCCGGCCACCGCGACCGGCATCATGAGCGAAGCCAGGTGAACAGAGCCTCGACCACGCCGCCGCCGATGGACAGCGCTTTGTCGGAGATCTCGTGGGGGTTCACGTCGAGACGGGGATCGACATCCCCAATCTTTAGACCAGCTCGCACCGACAAACCCGGGGCCACCAACCCCCGCACGAGACCACCGAACGGGGCGACCACGCGAACGCGCTGACGGTCGCCGTTGACCGAACCGATCGACTCGCCGGAGCGGACCACGTCGCCGATCTCGACGTCCCAACGGACCACTCCCGCCACCGGAGCCCGCAACACCCGATCACCCGAGCGACCTCCCACCTTTCCCGGCGTGCCGGTATTGGGCTCGGCTGAACCCGACCACAACACCCGGCCGAGCCGCGACCCCCGCTGCGTTTCGATCACCGCGTGCGCATGGTCGCCGACCACGAACCCGGGACCGAGCCCAACGACAAACGCCGCATCATTCACACGACAGTCGAGCGCGGTCTTCGCCAGACGGGCGTCGACGATCACATCGTAGGCACGCGTAGGAAGTGTCGGCGCAACGAGCACCGGCACAACTCGTTCCTCGGTCGAGAACACGAGCAACGCTTCGTCGAACGACGCCACCCGCACGCCCACAAGGCCCTCGACCTCTACCCGTCCGTCGGTCACCGCACTCGAGAGCGCCACGGTCCTACGTACGGTGAGCGGTTCAGCCAGTTCCAGCACCACCACCGGGAGCCCGCAGGCCACGAGCCGCCACGCCACGCCGGTAGCTAAGTCACCGCCTCCGCGCACCACGATCAGCGCGGTACCTTCCCTCACGTCGACGAACCGAGCCGACGACCGGCGACCACGGCGGCCATGATCGACACAGCGATCTCTTGCGGCGTCTCCGCCCCGATCTCGATTCCGATCGGGGTCTGCACGCGGTCGAGGTCGACCGACGAAACGCCAGCCGCGAGCAGCTGCGCTCGAGTCACGTCCCATCGGCGGCTGCTCCCCATCAAGCCCACGTAGCCAGCTGGTGATGCTAGAAGGGTCGGCAGCGAAGCCAAGTCCACAGCCACGTTCCGGGTGACCACCACGATCGACGACGTGTGCATGAGCCCCGCCACCGCCAAGGCGGCGTCGATCGAACCAGGCACCACGAGATCGGCGTCGGGTACGAGGGCCGCGGTTGCCAACTCGACCCGATCATCGGTCGCCACGACCCGGTAGCCAAGCCACTTCGCCAGCGAGGCAACGGCCCGACCCACATGCCCACAGCCGACGATGAGCAGCGTCGGCTTCGGCAACTTCGGTTCGATGAGTATCTCCGCCGTTCCACCGCAGACACCGGCATCACCGGACGCCGCATCAACCAAATCATAGGTACGCGTACGAAGGACCAACGCATCGGCCGTTGCGAACGAGAGCCGGGCATCGGTCGTCACCCTCGCTTCGAGCTCTCCCCCACCCACCGAACCGATCGTCTGGCCGTCGGCCAACACGAGCATCTTGGCGCCGGGCCGACGAGGCACAGACCGTGAGGTCGCCACCACCGTGCACACCACCACAATGCGACCCGCCGTCAGCTCACCCAGCACGACTGACGCCACCGTTTCCTCCGAAAGGACACCGGATTCGCGCGCGGAAAGGCCCTCGCTCATGCCGCAATCCACAGCCGAGTCGCTTGCTCATTCGTACGTGCACGGAGCTTCTCCAGGTCGGCCCCGAGTACCTCACCAGCGCGCACTCTCCAGGTGCCGTTCACCATGACGTCACGCACGTTGCGACCAGACCGCCACAGCACGAGTTGGTCCACGAGATTGTGCGCCGACACCGGCGTCGGTAGAGACATACCCACCACCTGCAAGTCGGCCAGCCACCCCGGCTCCAGCCGACCGACGCGTAACAGGCCAAGCGCATCGGCGCCGCCCTGGGTCGCCATGCGCAGCACATCACGGCCGGGCATGGCCGCAGGATCGAGCAGTCGGGCCTTGTGAATCAAGAACGCCGAGCGCATCTCCTCGAACATGTCGTTCACGTAGCCGTCGGAGCCGAGGCCGACCGTCACCCCCCGAGCGAGCAATTCCGGGACCGGGGCCACCCCGCCTCCGACCTCACCGTTGGCCATCGGCATGTGGCTGACCCGCACCCCGTTGGCCACAATGAGATCGACCTCTGCCGGAGAGAGTTGTACACACTGCGAGGCCAGGAAGCGTGACGACAGAAGTCCCATGCGCGCATACCATTCAAATGTGCGCATGCCTCGCTCCCGCTCGTTCCAGAGGCCCTCGTGCACGCCTTCGTTCACATGGGCATGCACAAACACGTCCATCTCCGAAGCCGACTCAACGGCCCGACGGACGAACGCCTCGGGGCACGTGAAGGTCGCATGAAAGCACTGCGCCCCCGACACGATCGACGACGCATCGGCTCGGCAGGCGGCGACGAGCCCCACATTCTCCGCGAGGCCCAGCGAGCCGTTGGCTGCCGACACGCGTTCGGTCGCCTCGAACGACAGGATGCCCCGCAAACCCGAACGGTCGACAACTTCTTTCTGGGCCAGGAGCACGCCGGGCAACGCGTGGGGAGCCTCGACGATGTCGTAGAACGACGTGGTCCCCGTGCGCAACATCTCCGCGCATACCCACTCCGTGGCGGCCACGATCATGTCGTGATCAAGGCGGTCCTCCACCTTGGGCCACCAGTAGTCGGCGAGGAAACTCCAGAACGAATCCACCGGATCGACGGGGATCCCATGGGCGAGCGTGCCGTAGAGATGGGTGTGGGCATTGACGAAACCCGGCAGTACGCACGCGCCCGAAGACGCCACGACGAGATCGCCGGGGTGTGCTCCGACCAGCGCGGCAGCGGAACCCACCACATCGATACGTGTACCTACGATCCGAACCGCACCATAACGAATGGGCGCGGCGTCCCACGCAGGAAGTACCCAGTCAGCGGTGACGATCTGACCCGCGGCCGCATCCCCGTGAACCGAGTTCGAGCCCGGGTCAGGGTAAGGGTCAGGGTAAAGGTCAGCGGCCATGAAGGGCCCGCCACACCCGCTCGGGGGTGAACGGAAGATCGTTGATGGCCACGCCGGTGGCGTTCTTGATCGCCGCCCGCAACGCCGGAGCCACGCCGTCTTTGGGGATCTCGGCCACAGCCTTGGCCCCGAACGGTCCGGAGTCCTCCATCGTCTGCACGAGGAACACCTCGATGTCGGGCATCTCGTCGGCCCGGTAGATCTTGTACGGCCCAAACGAGTCGTTGATCATTCGGCCGTTGTCATCGAAGGCGAACTCTTCGCAGTGCGCATAGCCCAGCGCCTGGAGCATGCCGCCTTCGATCTGACCCGACGCGGTGACTGGGTTGATGGCCACACCGCAATCGACCGCCATTGCCAGTTTCACCACCGTGACCTCGCCGGTGGTCACGTCGACTTCGATCTCGATGAACTGGGCGGCGAACGGTGGCGGGCACTCCGTCGACACATGGGACCCCATGCCCATCAACTGCTCGTGATCCTTCGTATGCAGGGAGTCGAGGGCGACCTCTTCGAGCGACACCGAGCGACCGTCGGGCGCCCACGCGCGTCGATCGCGCAATGTGATCGAGCACTCCTGCTCCACGTCGAGCATCGCCGCCGCACGTCGCTTGATCTTCATTCGCAACTCGTCGGCCGCCTTCTTGACCGCCATGCCCGAGATGTAGGTGGTCGACGATGCGTAGGCGCCAACGTCGAACGGCGTGAGGTCGGTGTCGGCCGAGTACATCTTCACGTCGTCGATCGGCACACCGAGGACCTCAGCCGCGATCTGGGCCAACACGGTGTCGGCCCCGGTACCGAGGTCGGCCGCGCCGGAAAGCACGTTGAACGAACCGTCGTCGTTGATCTTGATCGAGCAGCCGCCCATGTCCATGAACGGAATGGCGGTGCCGTGCATACAGAACGCGAACCCGATGCCCCGTCGAATGTGCGGACGATCCGCCGGGTTGATCCACGACGGATCCGTGCGGCGATGCCAGCCGATCGAGCGCATGCCCTGGGCCACGCACTCTTCGATGCCGCTCGACATGATCATCGGCAGGTCCTCGTTGGGGATGTCACCCTGCACGCCGCCGCGCTCGCCGAGGCGAAGCACGATGTCCATGCGGTCGCCGCGCTTCACCCAGTTCTGGCGCTTGAAGTCCATGGCGTCGCGGCCGAGCGCATCGGCAATATCTTCCATGTGGTTTTCCAAAGCAAACTCCGCCTGCGGAGCGCCGTAGCCACGGTAGGCACCGGGCACCGGGATGTTTGTGTACATGACCTTGCAGTCGTAGTCCTTGGCCTTGGCGTTGTAGCTCGACAGACCACGCAGACCCGTCACCATTTGCACGGTGAAGCCATGGGTGCCATAGGGCCCGGTGTTGGCCACCACGGTCATCTTCTGGGCTTGCAGCGAACCGTCGGCGGCGATCGCGCTCTTGAACGTGATCGTCTGCGGATGGCGAGTGCGCGACGCGTAGAACTCCTCGGCCCGATCAAGCTCCAGGCGCACCGGTCGACGGGTGACCAACGCCAGGTGGGCGACGATGTCCTCGATCAGCATCTCCTGCTTGGCCCCGAAGCCGCCGCCGATGCGGGGCTTGATGACCCGCACGTCTTTGACCGCCTTGCCGATCAGCGGCGCGACCATGCGACGCACATGAAACGGCACCTGGGTGCTCGTGCGGATGACCACGCGCTCGTCCTCGTCGAGCCACGAGATGGCGATGTGGGGTTCGATCGGCGTCTGCTGCACCTGGTGCACGCGAAAGGTCTGCTCGAACACCTTGTTGGCCGCATCGTTGAAGAACGGCTCGCAGTCGGCGGTCCGACCGACGATGTGGTGCACGAGATTCGCCGACGCATCCTCGATCCCGATCGTGTCGGTCTCGGCGTGCACCATCGGCGCGGTGGCGGCCACGCGCTCGTCGAGGTTGAACGGCAGCACTTCGTAGACCACGTTGATCAGCGCGCATGCTTCAACGGCAATTTCGTAGGATTCCGCGGCAACGACGGCAACGCGATCTCCGACATGGCGGACCATGTCGTCAAAGCTCACCTGGTCCCACGGAAACGGATTCGGCCACGACTGCCCACCGCTCGCGTATTTCACCTTCGGCGTGTTCTCGTGATGCAGCACAGCCCACACACCCGGGAGCGCACGGGCGGCCGAGTCGTCGATCGACACGATGCGAGCGTGGGCATGGGGCGAACGGAGCAGGCGAGCGTGGAGCATGCCCCGCATCTCGATGTCGTCGACGAACGCGCTGTTGCCACGGACCAACCGCAACGCGTCGACCTTGATCTCGGGCTTGCCGACAACTGACATGGCGGGCACATCAGCCGACGGAATGACGCGCGGCACGGCGGGCGAACCGACGACCAACGGTGACGCCGGGTCGTGGGGAACGGCATGGACCCCGTCGGTCATGGGCGTGAGCATGATCGGTCGGAATTCCTCGACCGCATCGCCGCGCAACAACGCCGCCGCCCGCTTGACCGCTTCGACGACTTTCACATGGGCCGTCTCGCGATCGAGGATGCCGCTCAACATGTCGCGGATCTCATCGTCCGACGGGTTCGGATTCTCCCGACACAACGCCAGCGTGCCGAGCATCATCGGCCCCGCCGAGTATCCCGATTGCAACGCGCCCGTGACCATGAAGGCCTTCTGGATCGGGTGCATCTCGTCGCCACCGTGGTTGAGGGTGTCGACGGTCGTGACCGCGTGCCCATCCGCTGCTGCTGCGAGGATCACATCGGCGGAAGCAAGGCGCCCGTCGAAGAGAACCGCCGCCGCGCCCGTCTCCCCGGTGTCGGATCCGAAGCGCACTGACCAGATGCCCTGACGACGGAGCACCCGCAGCAAGGTCTCGTGCGGTTCAACCGTAAGTGTACGTAGTGAACCGTCGAGTTCCAGAGTGATCGGCAGGCTCATGACAGCACTTCCATCGCGGCTCGAACCCGGCCGACGAGCTCAACGGCAAGCGCCCGTCGATACTCCGCCGAGCCTCGGAAGTCTCCGGGTGGTTCCAACGTCGACGGATCGCCGACCAGCACGGCTGTCGACGCCACCCCGCTTGCCGCCAGCACCACAGAACCATCAGCGCGCTTATGACCGACCACCGAGACGATTGGCGTATCCATCGGCGTGCGACCGGTACGCGCCGCAGCAGCGACGCCCGCCGGATCGAACGACACCGCTGTGACGATGGCGCCGTGCAGCACCGAAGGATCGGCGAGCACATCGTCGAGGGAGCACTCCCTGGCCCCGGACGGGTTCACGAACGACACCGTTGCCTCGAAGGCCAGCAACGTGGCCAGAAACTCGCTTTCCCCATCACCGGAGACGACGGTGCCGCCAACCGTGGCCAACGTACGGAGCGTGCTCGGCTGTTCTCGGCGAGCCGCCTCACGGACGACATCAGGCAGATCGTCGCAACGAAACACCGAGTGCAGCGAGGCCGTTGCCCCCAGGGTCACCACATCGGTACAGGCGATCGCACCGAGCCCGAGCGCCTGCAGATCGATCACCTCCGTCGGCACATCGACCCGGGTCGGAACCACGGACGTACCCCCGGCAAGCACCACCGATCGTGCGGCCGGGCGGTGGAGCAAGGCGAGTGCCTCGTCGAGCGCGGCAGGCCGGTGGTACGCAGTGATCCGAGGCATCACCCCGAGCCTATCGGCCGACTCGAGCTATCCCCGGGGCAGCCAGAAGGTCGCTGCAGCTTCGTGTTGCTAAAGGCCGTGGAGGGGATTGGCCACATGGAGTCCTCGACGAGAGGCGGCGGCGCAAAGACTCGCATCGGATCGTTCGTGCCACCGAGACGCCGGGAACGAGTGCAAGTTACGCTGTCGGAATTCACCGCTCGAGGAGAGTCGAATGACCGCCATGCTGCTCGTCGGCACCCGCAAAGGTCTATTCCGGATCACGTCCACGAATCGTGACGAGTGGACGACCAGCGAGCCCGCGTTCCTCGGCCACATCGTGGCCCACGCCGTTCGCGATCCGAGGTCGGGTCGCCTGCTCGTCGGCGTGAGCACTGGCCACCTCGGACCCACGGTGTTCGGTTCCAACGACGACGGAGAGACCTGGACCGAGGCGGTCAAGCCACCGGCGTTTCGCACCGGCGAACCCTTGGCCCGAGCGCTGACCTCGGTGTTCTGGCTCACATCGGGCCACCCCAGCCAGCCGGGCGTCTGGTTCGCCGGCGGATCGCCACAGGGCCTCTTTGTCACGAGCGACGACGGCGTTACCTGGGCTCCGCATGATGGCTGGAATGACCATCCGATGTGGGAGACGTGGGCCGAGTGGCCCGATCAGAACACCCCCGACGGCTCGATGCTCCACTCGATCAACATCGATCCGCGCGACGCCGACCACATGTACCTCGGTCTTTCGTCGGGCGGTGTGTTCGAAACCGCTGACCACGGCGCGAGTTGGACGCCACAAAATCTCGGTTGCGAAAGCCCGATGCAGCCCAATCAAGACGTCGAGTTCGGTCACGATCCGCATTGCGTGCGCGTCCATCCACTCGCTCCCGATCGCGTCTACCAACAGAACCACTGCGGTATCTATCGGCTCGACCGCACCGACGCACCGAAGGATCGCTGGGTCCGGGTCGGCAACGCCATGCCCGCAGCCGTTGGCGACATCGGCTTTCCGATCGAACTCGATCCGCACGACCCCGACCGAGCGTGGGTATTTCCAATGGATGGAACCGATGTGTGGCCGCGCACGAGTCCCGATGGTCGTCCGGCGGCCTATCGCACGTCGGATGGTGGAACCACGTGGGTCAGGCTCGACAACGGTTTGCCCGAGCGAGCGTGGTTCACGGTGAAGCGTCAAGCGATGACGGTCGACCCTCACACGCCAACGGGCGTCTACTTCGGCACGACGAGCGGCGAGGTGTGGGCCAGCGGCGACGGCGGTGATTCGTGGCGGTGCATCGCCTCGCACCTCCCTGAGATCTACTCGGTTGAGTTCGCCGATTTGCCCGCCTGAGAACAACGATGTTCGTACGCATACCAACGCCGCTACGGTCTTACACCAACGGTGAGGCGCGAGTCACGGCCCACGGGGCGACGGTCGACGAAGTGCTGCTCCACGTCGATGCGCAGTTCGTCGGTTTCCGATTCCGCATGGTCGACGAACAGAACCGCCTACGCAAACACGTACGGATCTTCATCAACGACGACATGATCAACTCGCTAGCGGATCCGGTCACCGAGGACGACGAGGTCACCATCCTCCAGGCGCTGTCCGGCGGCTGATCGCCCGGACTCGATCGGTTCGCCGCCTGGGTGGGGTCGACGAACGCTCTATGCGAAATCTCCTCGGTCACGCGTTACGATCCATCGGGGCGCCTGACGACCTGCTGATCCGACTCGACTGCTGAGCTGGATTGCGGATTCGGTCGAACGTCCGCTCAACTAGGCATTTCGTTGAAC
>JAYSTV010000411.1:0-2719 GCA_043719425.1 Acidimicrobiia bacterium
TCGCTGCCCGAACCGGCGGCCTTTGTTCCGGTGCTGACCCACGACTCGCCTCCGGTTGCCGCTGACATGCGGTCGACGAGAGCGCTGGCCGACGGCACCATGACCTTCTCGGCCGACGAGCTGGTGGCTTCCGCCGGCGCTACCGATGTCTTGTTGGCCGACGCCATTCGTCAGGGTTTCGTGCGCGGTCGCAGCGTGCTGGGCGACGTCACGTTCGACGAGGGGGATCGGCGCGTTCTCTCGTCGCTGGTGACGTATTCGGCACACGGGCTCGATCCGCGCCATGTCCGCGTGTTTCTCCACGCCGCCCAGCGAGAAGCTGACCTCTACGTCCAGGCCACCCTGCCGTTGTTGCGGCGTCGACCGCGGGCCGGGGTCAGCAACGACGATCCCTTCCACCGATTCGATGCTCTGGAAGCGGCCGGTGATGAGCTGAGATCGGTCGTGGTCCATCGAGCCCTCCGTTCGGCCCTCGAGGGAACGCCCGGACCGTCAGGCGCGTCGTAGGCGCGGAGTAGGCGGGCGCGGCGCGTCGTCAGGCGTGCGGCGCGACGCCGTGACGAAGTTGCGGACGGTAACCTGCTTGGCGTGGTTGAGCTCCGAATTGTCGACGTGCGGGTGCATGAGAGCACCCGTTCGCCCTACGTCGAGTTGCGTCCACTCGACGACGCTGATCGCCTCCTGCCGATCTTCATCGGGATGCCTGAGGCTGCGGCCATTAAGCGAGCCCTGGAGGAACGCCTCCTGCCGCGTCCATTGACCCACGAGCTCCTGGCCTCGATCATCGCCACCTTCGGGGCTCGCCTTGACCAGGTGGTGATCACCGAGTTTGCCGATCAGATATTTCTGGCGGAGATGCATTTCTCGTTGGGTGATCGACGCGAGATCGTGCCCTGTCGGCCATCAGACGGGATTGCCGTGGCCATTCGTCTCGGATCACCAGTGTTCGCCAACGACGCGGTTATGACCGAATGTTCGGTCAATGAAAACGATGTCACCGACGAAGCGGATGTGAGCGGTGACGACCCCGACGAACTTGTCGAGGAGTTCAATCGCTTTCTCGACACGCTCAATCCCGAGGACTTCGGGAACGAGCGCCCGTAGGTATCGGTGCGTTTGTTACGCGCGCAGAAGAGTTGTTGACGGAGAGGCTCGTCCCTCCTAGAGTTCCAGTGCTGGAACTACGGCCGTGTCGTTCGGGTCTGATGTTCTCGTCATCCGCTCCCAGGAGAAGAGATCCATTCATGCTCGAAGGTTTCCGTGGTCCTCAGGTGTGCACCATCGTGGGCATCACCTATCGCCAGCTCGATTACTGGGCTCGCACCGATTTGTTGCGCCCGTCATTGGCCGATGCCAAGGGCAGCGGCTCGCAGCGGAAGTACTCCTACCAGGATCTCGTTGAGCTGAAGGTCATCAAGCAGCTCCTCGATGCCGGTATTTCGCTGAAGGCGGCCCGCACGGCAGTGGAGTATTTGCGCTCAAATCTGGGGGAGGAGATTGGTTCGGCTCGGCTCGTGCTGTCGGGCGAGCACCCTTTGCTGGTGCGCGACGATGGTCAGCTCATCGACTTAGTGCGCCACGGCCAGGGCGTCCTCAACGTCGTCCCGCTCGAAGGTCTCGTCCAGCAACTCGACGCCGCCATTCATCAATTCCGGCCGACCGCTGATCGTGCCGAGGCCCAGCAAATTCCCTCTGTCGCGGTCGGCGAGTAGCACCTCTCCGATGCTCTCGGCGCACGAGTTGGGGCGCCGATCGGCGCTCTTCGATCGTCACCTTGCCCTGGGCGCCAAAATGGTCGGCTTTGGCGGGTGGGAGATGGCGTTGTCGTATCCGTCGGGGACCGTGACCGAACACCGGGCCTGCCGGCTGGGCGCAGTGGCGTTCGACGTGTCCCATTTGGGTACGGTTCGGGTTCAGGGGCCGGGTGCCTTTGCTGCCCTCCAGACGGCCTTGACCAACGATCTCGGCAAGATCGCGCCAGGTCGGGCGCAGTACACCCATCTGCTCGACCCAGACGACGCGTCGGTGCTCGACGACATCATTGTGTGGTGGAGGGCCCCGGAGCTCTTCGACGTGATGCCGAACGCGTCGAACACCGACCGGGTCGTCGAGGCGCTTTCGGGCAGTGACGTCTCCGTCGATTTCGCCGTCGACGACGTCACGTCGACCCGCACTATCGTCGCCATCCAGGGGCCGAAGGCGCGAGATCTGCTGCGGACGGTTTCCGTCGATGCCGCCTCAGTTGGCCGGTTTCGGGTGGCCGAGTTTGGCTTTGCCGGAGTCGCCTGCGTGGTGGCCGGAACGGGATATACCGGTGAAGATGGCGTGGAATGCGCCGTCGCGAACGAAGTCGCCGAACCGTTCTGGGATGCGCTTGTGGCCGCCGGGATTACGCCGGCTGGGCTCGGCGCCCGAGACACGCTTCGGTTGGAGGCAGGCCTCCCCCTGCACGGTCACGAGTTGGGGCCCGGGATCTCGCCTCTCCAGGCCGGACTCAGCTGGGTCGTGTCGTGGACGAAGGGTGACTTTCGGGGCCGCGAAGCGCTGGAGACCGAACGAGACCGCGGGGTCCCTCGACGTCTCGTGGGCCTGGCCCTACCCGGTCGGCAGCCGGCCCGAGAGGGCGCCACAGTGCATCGACTCCTCGATGGCGCGAAGATCGGAATGGTCACGAGCGGGAACTTCTCACCGACGCTCGACCACGCGATTGCGTTGGCGT
>JAYSTV010000412.1:0-2710 GCA_043719425.1 Acidimicrobiia bacterium
TCGAGACCCTTCGCCTGATGAATGGTCATGAGCTGGACAGCGTCGGCAGCCACGACTGTGGCCTCGGCCGGATCGTCTTCGCTCAGTTCGACGAGATCCAGGTAGTGCAGAAATGAGGCGACCGTGGTCGGTCCGTCGAGCGGCTCGAACCGATGCACAAGGTCGAGGAACCGCAACAGATTTTCATGGCCGACAGCATCGACCACGGCCCAGAGCCCGGCCGCGGCGATCACCGCTTCGGTGGCATCGACAAGGGATCGCCGCTCGACGATGATGGCCAGACCGGCGAGTACCGACCGGAACCCGGCGAGTCGCGACCATGCCTCGGCGGAGAGGTCGGCGATGTTGCGACCGTTCAGCACTCGACGGATATCGAGACCCGGATCGATCGGCACGGTTGGTCGCTCAAGAGGCTCATCGGTGTCATCGAGTGAGGCCACGGCGAGGGCGGCGTCGAAATCGATACGACGCTGCGCCCGATCAGCCCGACTCAACGCCGCGAGGTCGCGCAGACCGATCCGCATTGACGCGCCCATGAGCAGACGGAGCAGCGCCACGTTGGCCGCGGGGTCGGCCTCGGGGGCGGCGAGCACGCGGAGCCAGGCGACGGTGTCGACAATCTCCGGGCGGGTCAACAGCCCACCCAGACCGACGATCTCGATCGGCACGCCGGCGTCGGTGAGTGCCGCCGCCAACGGCTCAATTAGTCGACGCTTCCGACATAGCACGGCGATCTCACCCCACGGAGCGCCGACTTCGACAATGCGGCGAGCGACGCCCTGCGCCTCGGCCCGATCGTCGGCCGCCACGAACGACTCGATGTCGGCGGTGCCGGTTGCCGAGGCCGCAGTGAGGGTCTTGGGGAGAGCCACGGCGATAGCGGACTGCACGTGATTGGCGAGTGCCACGATGCGTGATCCGGAGCGGTAGTTCGTTTCGAGATCAACCGTGGTGGTACCGGGTACGTGGCGATCGAACTGGATGAGGTTGTCAACGTGTGCGCCGCGAAATCCGTAGATCGATTGCAGATCGTCGCCCACGGCGGTGAGGGGTGACGTGCCCGCGGCGAAGCTGTCGACCCAGATGAGTTTCAACAGTTCGCGTTGCGCCACGTTGGTGTCCTGAAACTCATCGAGCAGCACGGCGCGGTACAGGTTGCGCAGTTCGGCCACGATCGATGGGTTCTCGCGTACCGCCCTCACGGCCAGGGCGATTTGGTCGCCGAAATCGATGAGGCCGAGTCGGACCTTGGCCGCGGCATAGGCGTCGAGTAACACGCACAGGTCTGAACGACTACGGGCCGTACGCCGGGCGTAGGGAGTGACGGACTGATCGGCGGCCACGGTGAGACAGTCAGCGCGCAGATCTTCGACCGACACGAGGTGATCGGCGAGCGACGAGGCGAGGCTAAGAGCTTCGTCGACTATCGCATGCGGCCGTCCGGTCTTGCGGTTCGGCAGATCGACACGATCGAACTCGGCCAGCAGCAGTTGGAACGCTCGGGCCCGATCGAGCAGACGCGGCTCGTCGGCGAAACCAAGGGCCTGGCGATGTTCGCTCACGATCTGCGCGCCAAAGCCGTGATACGTGGACACGTGCACCCGGTTGCCCGGACCGAGCCGACGCACGATCCGCTCGCGAAGGTTGGCCGCGGCTTTGTTGGAAAAGGTCAGGCCCAGGACTTCGTGATCGGCGACCACCGCGCGCTCAACGAGTGAGACCACGCGCTGGGCCATGACTTCGGTCTTGCCGGAACCGGCCCCCGCGACGATGCGCAACGGGGTCAGTGGATGTTCGACCGCTCGCTGCTGCTGGCGGTCAAGGGTGAACGCCGAAGTATTCATGCCACGTTCCGTCCTCGGACCTGGACCGGGCAGAGTGCGTGAAAGGCGCAGTAGTCACAGTTGGCGTCGGTGTTCGGTTCGAACTGCTCCGTCAGGATCTGCTCGACGAGCCCTTCCACGCGAGCGATGGTGTCGGCGACGAGCGTGGGAGTAACCCGGCGAGCCAAGACTTTGAGTTTCTCCCGGCTTGAATCGTCTTGGAGATAGTGGAGCTCAAGGGACACGGGATCACCCAGTTCGTGGATGACCGGATCGTGGAGCGCGGCGTAGTGATAGATCGCCAACTGCAGGTCATCGTCGACATCGCTCTGCGATTTTGGAGAGCCCGACTTGTAGTCGACGATCCGCACACCAGACCCACTTGCCGAGTGGAGCACATCGACCCGATCGATCGAACCGACGAGCTGGTGCTGCTGCTCGGAGTCTGTCCGAAGGTCCGTTGCCTCATCGGAGCTGCGAGGGTTCACAGATGGCGCCGGGGGGAACGAAACCTCGAAGCGATGCTCGGTCTGGCGAACGTCGGGGTCTTCGGCCGCGAAAACGTCGAACCACCTACTCACCCACTGTTCGGCGCGCCGCCGGTAGTCGAGAGCTTGTGCGCTGTAGGGGAACTGTGCGTGATCCCACGAGCTTTCGAGGATCGCCAACAACCGGTTGAGGGACCGGTCGCCGCGGTCCGGCGACTGGGGATCCAAAAACGTTTCGAGGACACCATGGACGAGGGTGCCGGCCGTGGCCGGTGCCCCGCCGGCGCCACGCAGACCAACGCCGTATTCGAAGGCGTAGCGCCACGAACAGTCTTCGAACGTGGTCAGTTGGGTCGCGGACAGGCGGAGCCGACCGGTGGGGAACACGGGCTGGGTCGA
>JAYSTV010000413.1:0-2707 GCA_043719425.1 Acidimicrobiia bacterium
TGACTCGCACCACCACGACCTTCCACCCGACCTCCGCCCACCTCGCGATCGTTCCGCCGAGGAACAGCGCTGCGTCGTCGGCATGCGCCGTCACCACCAACACGCACCGTCCATGACCGTCGTCGATGCGACAAAGCTCCATGCGCAGACTCTACGAGCCAGGTACCGGCCGGATCCGGGAAGCATGCCCCCGGCCGGCGTGGAGTCTGGTGTCCACGACGGCTCAGCTGACGGTGAATGCCCCGCTCGTCCCCCTGACGACGACGCCACTCACCGTCGCAGCTGCCGCGAAGGCATACGCGTTGAGTGACTTCTTGCTGATCTGGCACCCGGTGAAGGTGGCGACCCCGCTCGACGTCGAGCCCTTCGAGATTGCCCGGAATGCTCGATTTGAACGTTTCGTCGAAACCCGCAAACGACATCACGATCGCTGCGTCTGGGGGCCAACGGATCATCGAGTCCTCGTCCAGATGCCGTCGCCGAAAGGGACAATGTCGAGCCTGACGCCCATCGAGCGCTCCGTCGCCAGCAAACCCCAGCGAGAAGCTGAAGAACCTCGATATCGGACGAATCGAGAGTCATCCGGTCGACACTTTCACGCAAATGCAGTTCATATCGTGAGTAGGGTCAACGAACAGCGTCATTGGTTCTAGTCCCGGATCGCAGCTGCAGCTTCGGAGAGTCTCGGATCTGTTTCGCGCACGAGGTCGGCATAGACCAACGGCCACGGAGCGACTGACTTGCTCGGACCTCCGTCGAGATTCCAGAATTGGTCAAGGATCTCAACGGAACCGTTCATGTCGGGGATGAGGCGGTACTGCTTCCATCTCGACTCGCGAGGTCGAGGCGACGTAGAGATTTGCGCCGACAGGCCGCAGCTCCACTCCACAGCCACCCCCGAACCTGACGACACCACTGGGAAGCAAGGCCCGTCGACTCACGCAGCGCAGCGACGACACGACCAACGAGGTCGGTCTCCTCACTGACGTTCATATTCGTTACATGTTCATGATGTCAGAACAAAAATTGAATCGGAACAGCCGAAGCGCGGTATCACCCGCGGCTCCTGCCTCGTACCAACGCCCGAACGAACAATCCTCGAACGCCATCGTCGGGTCGAGTTTGATACCAGGTGCGCTCTCCGAGCGCAGCGGTGAGCAAACTCCCGCCCGACGAACACGAGAGCCACTCCAGAGAGTGACTCTGACCTACTGCTACGTGAGTAGCCCCAACGGAATTCGAATCCGTGTCTGTACAAGCGCTGTACGGCCCCAGGCAAGGTTCGCGACAGAGTGATGACAATCGTCCGTCCAGTCCCAGCCCACCGGCTGAACATCGGAGCGCCCTGCACACTTTGCAGCCGTATTGGTTTTCTCTGCGTGGAAGACTTCGCAGATGGACCAAACCGTTCTCCGGGACTATGAAAATCGTTGGGTCGCAGTGCTTGCCGATGGCTCCGTGTTTGCCGACGCCGACGACCTCGACGCCCTACTCACCCGGCTGGCCGAGCTTCCCGCCGCCAAGGCTTCCATCCAGCGCGTACCAGGCGCGGACGAACCCTTGTTTGTCGGACTTCGTTAGTGCCAACAACGATTTGGACGTACCCTCACCGCACCGTCGGTGAGCCACCACTCCCCGACGGAACACCAATCCGACGACCCTCCGTCACGCTCCAGATCCCATCAGTCAGCGAAGACCTCCTTGCGGTTGTTGATTCCGGCTCACCGATCTCGGTTGCTGATGCGCAACTCTTTACATGGCTCGGCGTTGACATCACCAGCGCGACCCCTGCCTATGCGATCCCTCTCGGACTCGGCGCCAGCTTCGGCACGGTCCCGGTCTTCCACGTCAATCTCACACTCCGACCACCCGACGGCACCGATGCCGAACCATTCACGTGGGACCTCAAGCTCGGCGCACGATCCAACTGGCGGCTGCCCTTCGCCGTGCTCTTCGGGCAACAGGGTTGGTTCGACCAGTTCACGACGACCATCGACGCAAACACCACGAGCGTCGTACTCCAAGCCGCATAAACCCGACACCGCCCGGATTGCCGCAATCCTGAACAGCTCACTTGCGCGTCTCGGCGTCGTCGCGTCGACCGAAAGCAGGCACGTCGTCTTTCGACAAGCAAACTCTGCATTGAGACCGGCGAAGCGGGTAACAATTCTTCAACACCTTTCGAGCTTTTCATCTCGACCAATCACCGCTTTCGACGGCGCCGAAGTCGTTCTCATCAAGGCATCAACCCGCCGAGCCAAATCATTCGTGCGCTTGGGATCCCGCGGCGATCACCCGGCTAGATCCCCCGATCGGGTGATGCTTGTGTGCGGGGCGGACCCGACAATGCGATCATGTCCATTGATGCTGTGCCGGTCCACCTTTCGATGCCGACGACCTCAGTGGCCGGGTTGCAGCGACCATTTCGATGGGGCGATGCCGGCATGAGTTCGCCCGAGCGTGCCTTTTCGCTGCCGGTGGGGACCGTGACCTTCCTTTTGACCGATGTCGAGGGTTCCACCCGCCTCTGGTCAACGCAGCCGAGCGGCTCGATGCGTACGGCAATAGCCCGCCACTACGAGATCCTCGCCGAACAGGTCGCCGCGCATGGCGGCATCCGCCCGCAGGAGCAGGGCGAGGGCGACTCGATCGTCGCCGCCTTCGCTCGACCATCGGACGCCCTTCGTGCCGCACTCGGCGCCCAGCT
>JAYSTV010000414.1:0-2706 GCA_043719425.1 Acidimicrobiia bacterium
GAGTTCATCGTGAGGGAGCACCACCGATGCCATGCGCGCATAGGACTCCGGGTGAGTTCGTCGGAGCCAGGCCAACTTGGTCACCGTGAACGCAGCCACTGGAACACTGCCGACCGCCGTTGCCCACGCAGCGGCACCGACCACGCGCAGAAGGCCGTCGGCATCGGCGGCCGACTCGGTGTCGTTCCACAGCTTGGCCGGGTGCACGGCTTCACCCTTGGCGTCGAGGGCAACCATGCCGTGCTGCTGGCCCGCCACGGAGATCGCCACCACATCGTTTCGGTCAACGACGGCGAGCGCCTCGATGGTGGCGTGAACGAACGCCTCCCACCATGCGAGCGGTGGCTGCTCCGAGCAGGGTGGTGTGGTCGACGGATGCGTCGCCCGACCGGAGGACAGCAACTGTCCGGTGGCGACGTCGCGAACCTCGACCTTCACCGACTGGGTAGAGGAATCAACTCCGAGAACGAGGGCCATAGGAGACGACCGTACTCAGACGTCGGTGAGTCGTTGCGCAATCCACGCTGGGAGCAGCGAGAGCGCGAGCACGGTCACGGCGACGACATTGACAATCGGCAGATTGTTCGGCCGCGAGTAGTTGCCGAGAATGAACTGCGGCAGCGTTGAGATTCCTGCGCCAGCGGTGAATGTGGTGACCACGATCTCGTCGAAGCTCAGCGCGAAGGCGAGGAGACCACCGGCCACCAGCGCACTGCGCAGCAACGGAGCCGTGACGTAGCGAAAGGTTTGGAACGGATCAGCCCCGAGGTCCGACGATGCCTCGTCGAGATTGCCGGGCAACCGTCGCAACCGGGCGATGACGTTGTTGAACACGACCACGATGCAGAACGTGGTGTGGGCCACGACCAAAGTGAGGAAGCCGAGCTGCCACCCGAGAATCTGACGAAACGCGGCGTTCAACGCGATGCCGGTCACGATGCCGGGCAATGCGATCGGCAGGATCACGGCAAACGACACAGCGTCGCGACCGAAGAACGTAAAGCGGTGAACGGCAAGCGAGGCGAGCGTGCCCAGCACCAACGCCAGCACCGTGGCGACGATCGCGGTCTTCACTGATCCCGCCAGTGCCCGACGCACCTCGTCGTTGTCGAAGGTCTTCGCCCACCACGTCGCGGTAAAGCCGTCGAAGATGATCGAGCGGGACTTGTTGAACGACAAGAGAACTACATACGCGATCGGGGCGTAGAGGAACACGATCACGAACGCGGTCAGTCCGGCGAGCACCCGGCGAGCAAGAAGCGACAGATGCATCAGAGGTTCTCGAGGGCGCCGGAGCGACGGACAACGAGGAGGTAGCCAACCATGATGAGCATCGGCACCACGGCGAAGGCGGCAGCCAATGGCACGTTGTTGACCCCGAAGTTGGCGAAGATCACGTTCCCAATCATTTGCGTCTTGCCACCGACGATGCCGACCGTGATGTAGTCACCCAACGACAACGAGAACGTGAAGATGCTCGCCGCCAAGAGCGCTGGAAGGAGCAGCGGAACGACTATCGCTCGAAACGTGACCCAGGCCTTGCCGCCCAGGTCCGACGATGCTTCGAGCAACGTGTTCGGGAGCCGGTCGAGGCCGGCGTAGATGGGCAAAATGGCGTAGGGCAGCCATAGATAGCCGAGAACTAACACAATGGCCGGAAGGCCAAAGCCAGGCGAAAGTCCGAAGACCTTGCGTAAGAGTCCACCCTCGGGATCGAGGAACGTTCGCCACGCATAGGCCTTCACGAGATAGCTCGCCCATAACGGCAGCGTGATGGCGACGGCGAGCACGCGACGCACTCGCGGTGTGGCGATCTTGGCGAGGTAAAACGCGATGGGGAGCGCGAGCGCCACATCGACGATCGTGACGGCCAATGCCACGACAAACGTTCGCCAGGCCACGCGCCGATACACGCCAACGTCGATGAGCTCCCGAAAGTTCTGCAGCCCGGCCTTCTTGACCACCGTGAAGGTAAACGAATCGAGACTGTAGAAACTGGTCAAGAGCAGAGCGACCAGCGACCCGATGTAAACGACAACGAGCCAAGCCAACGGAACGCCGAGGAGGGCGGTGAGCTGAGCCCACCGCCTCCTCGCAAACCCGCGAGCAACGCCCTTCGACAGGGAACTCATCGAAGGGAGGAGTCTTCTCAGCCCTTGAGCTCGGTCCAGGCTTTGGTCCACCCGGCGTAGTCAACGCACACGGGACCGCGGCCATCCAGGCATTCCTTGGTCGGCGTGGTCCAGTACCAGATGTCGGAGAAGTAGGCCTCGTCGTCGGCGTGGAAGGTCTTGCAATGATTCGGGTCCTTCGTAAGCGCGCATGACTTCTTGTTGGCCGGAGCCTCACCGAAGTATTCGGTGGCCATCGCGTTGGCCTGCGGGCTGATGATGTAATCCATCCACAGGTACGCGCAGTTCGGGTTCTTCGCCTTGGCGGCAATCATCCAGGTGTCGGACCAGCCGGTCGTACCTTCCTTCGGCTTCACGACGGCGACCTTCTGACCATCGGCGATGGCGGTGTTCGCCGTGACCTGCCAGGCGGTCCCGGCGACCATCGATCCCGACTTGAAGGCAGCGATCTGCTTGGTGAAGTCGGACCAGTACTCAGAAACCAGACCCTTCTGCACCTTGAGGAGATCGATCGCCGCGGCGAGCTGCGTCTCATCGAGGGCGTAGGGGTTCTTGATACCCAGGTCCGGCTTGG
>JAYSTV010000415.1:0-6558 GCA_043719425.1 Acidimicrobiia bacterium
CGGTGGAACATTTGGGGCGACACGTACGCACCGTTCAACGGCACGCAGTACTCCGCCCCCCAACCCCTCCTCTCGGGCCTTGCCTTCGATTCAAGCGGAGCGCTCATCCTCGGCTTCCGCGACCGCAACGGAGACCGCTTCGGGAACTCGAACCTGTCGCCAACAAGTTTCGGACCATCGACATACGTCGAGTACCAGTCGGGCGGCGACATCCTGCGAGCCGCGGCGGCAGGCGCAGGATCATTCAGCCTGGAGTCGAACGGAAGCGACACCGTCAACACCACCAGCGGAGCGGGCAACGGCCAAGGCCCCGGAGGCGGCGAGTTCTACTACGAAGATTCGTTCCCATCGGTGCACGAGGAGACCGCCACCGGTGGCGTGGCGGTCCTCGGCAGCAACGTCTTGGCCACGACCTTTGATCCGAAAGATGGTTCTTCACCCCGGGACACCTACACCGGCGGCATCGAAACGTTCTCGAATGCGACGGGGACACAGTCAAACGCCGCTCGTCTTTACGACGTCGCCACGCCGGGAGGGTTCGGTAAGGCTGCCGGTCTTGGTGATCTCGAACTTCTCTGCGATGCCGCGCCGATCGAGATCGGTGATCGCGTGTGGGTCGATGCCAACAGCAACGGACGCCAGGATCCGGGCGAGTCACCTCTCGCCGGCATCGACGTTGTCCTAACCGTAGGCGCGCTTACGGAAACAGCAACAACCGACAGCAACGGCTACTACTTGTTCAGCAGCGCCGCGGGCACGTCGACGACGGCGCGTCGTTACGGCCTCGCACAGCTCACGCCGAACACGCCCGTCACCATCACGGTCGACTCCACCCAGACCATCATCACCTCGAACAACTACATGCTCACGACAGCCGATGTCGCCACGCTTCCAGCTGCTGGCACCGACGAACGCGACTCCGACGCCACGTTGAACGGCGGCGGCAACGCGCAGATCTCCGTGACCACGGGCGCGCCCGGACAGAACGACCACTCCTACGACATCGGTTACGTGGTCACCACGTACTGCCTCGGCAACCGGGTGTGGATCGACACCGACGACAACGGTCTCCTCGACGGTGTCGAAGTTGGCTTCGCCGACGGGCTCACCATGAACCTGTACAACGGCACGACCGACGCCTTCGTTACCTCCACCCCAACGGCCAACGGCGGGCACTACCAGTTCTGTGGCCTCGTGGCCGGTGACTACTACGTGAGCTTCACCCTTCCGTCCGGCTACACGTCGTCAGTCGGTAGCGGCACCTACGAGCCCGCGCCCGACGCGGAGACCAACGCCACCGACAACGACGACAACGGCACCACCTTCACCACCATCGTCAAGTCGACGAAGGTCACGTTGGGCGGCGGTCCCGCCGAGCCACTCGGAGAATCACCGACGACGGGGTCGGCCGACCCGACGCCTGACGCCCGGACCAACCTCACGGTCGACTTCGGTCTCGTCGCCGTGCCACCGCCAACGAGCACGACCACCACGACGACCACCACCACGACGACCACAACAACAACAACGCCGACAACAACAACGACTCTTGATCCGGGAACGACGACGACGACGACTCTTGATCCGGGAACCACGACCACAACCACACTCGACCCTGGAACGACGACGACCACACTCGACCCCGGTACCACGACAACAACCACACTCGACCCTGGCACGACCACGACGACCAGTACTACGTCGACGACTTCGACAACGACCCCCGCCGCCACCACGACAACGATCCCCGCCGCCACCACCACGACGGTGCCCGCCACCACCACGACGTCGGTGCCGGACACGACGACCACCACGACCACACCGGATGTGATCACCACGACCACGGTTCCGACCGCAACGCTGCCCCCGCCGCCGCCGTCGATCGTCCCGCCGCCCTCGACGATTGTTCCCCCCACCACGATCATCTCGACGACAATTCCGTCGGTGACCGTGGGGCCGACGACCATTGCGCCGAGTACCTCAACCACCATTCCGTGTGTCTCGATCGGCGACGATGTGTACTCCGACCGCAACCGAAACAGCGTGCGTGACGACAAGGAGCGCGGCATTCCGAATGCGACCGTCACCGTGACTGCCGCCGACGGACGAACGTTCACCGCGGTTACCGACAGCAACGGCAAATACACCATCGCCTGTCTCACCCCGGGTATCTACAGCGTGAAGGTGAGCGGCGTCGATGCCCTCTCGAAGCCGACCTCGCCCACGTCGCTCAGTCCATTCGATTTGTCGGCCAGCCGAATCGATGCGGACTTTGGCTTCGACATGTCGTCGGTCCTCGGTTTCGAACTCGACAAGCCCGACGTCGCTCCGGCGATTGCGTTCACCGGCTCGTCGACCACTTCGTCGCTGCAAACGGTGAGTTGGCTGCTGTCGGCCGGCGGGGCACTCGTGCTCATCGCCACTCGACGCCGCAAGAAGTCCGTCGCCGCGTGACCGCGGTTGGCCTTCGGGGCGTCTCGAAATCCTTCGGGAAGCGAGCCGCCCTGACGAACGTTTCCTTCGATGTTCCGTCGGGCATCTTCTTCGGCCTCGTCGGCCCGAACGGCGCGGGCAAGACAACCCTGTTGCGCGCCATTACCGGACTCGGCCAGCCCGATGCCGGCGATGTCACGATCCTCGGCCGCAGTGTCTGGCCCGACCCATCCAACATCCGCTCAATCACGGGTTCGCTGCCTGATGATCTTCGTCTCCTCGAACGGCTGTCGGGCCGCGAACTCCTGGCCTACTGCGGACTGATCCGACGGCTCCCGGCCGAAGAAGTCGAACGCCGTACCGGTCACCTGCTCGATGTACTCGGCTTCGGCGCAACCGCCGATGAACTCGTGGCCGACTACTCGACGGGTATGCGCAAAAAGATCGGTCTCGCCGCCGCCATGATCCACGCACCTGGAGTGTTGATTCTTGACGAACCGTTCGAGTCCGTCGATCCCATCTCCGTCCGCTCCCTGTTAGATGTTCTGCGCGCGTATCAACGAGCCGGAGGCACCGTGGTGCTGTCGAGCCACGTGATGGATACGGTCGAAAAGCTGTGCTCGCACGTGGCGATCATGCACCGGGGAGAGCTTTTGGCCACGGGTGACATCGACAAGATCACCAGCGGCATGAGCCTCGAAGATCGCTTTATCGAATCGGTCGGCGGGGAGCGAGCGGAGGAAGATCTTTCGTGGCTTCTCACCGTCGGCAGCACGACCTCGGCGGTTTCATCATGACGGCGGTGCTGTCCGCCCAGAATGCCCAAGGTGAGGGCCTCGACGCGGCTCGGCTCCTCGTGCGGCTCAAGCTCACCTTGCTGAAGAATTCGATGTTCGCGTCCAAGTGGAAACGGATTGGCTCGCTCTCCTTTCTGTCCGCGTCACTGATCGGATCGATCTTCACCGCGAGTCGCCTGGCCTCGTCGATCCGCACGTCGGGCATCGACGCCGGTGCAGGTCGAGCCACCAGTTCGCTCGGCAACATCGTCGTCACCACCACGGCGCTGTTCGCCATCTGGGTGTTCGGACCGCTGCTCGTCGGTGGAGTCGATGAATCGCTCGACCCCACTCGTCTCGCTCTCCTGCCGTTGACCCCGCGCGAAATGCGGCGTGGCCTTGTTGTCGGTTCACTAATCGGCACGCTCCCCGTCGGGACGGTAATCGCCCTCTCCGGTGCGATCATCGGCCAGCCCGCGTCGATGATCGCAATGATCAGCGCGCTTGGTATTGCCACAACACTTCTGTTGCTCTGTCTTGGCGCGTCGCGCGCTCTCGCCGTCGCCCTGGCCTACGCGAGTCGGTCACGTCGGGGCAAGGACCTGGCCATGCTCTTGGCATCACTCGGCGCGGCCGCCCTCTTCCTGGGCACCCAAGCGGTGCGATTCTTTGGCGAAGGAACCCGGAACGCCATCATCAAGTGGCTGCGCGTCCTTCCGTCGGGCCAACTCGCCGTTGCCCTCACCGAACTTCAGGCCGGGCAGACCGGTAGGGCGCTGCTGCGAACCCTCCCGTGGCTCGTCGTCGCCGCCCTCCTCATTCGCCTGTGGCTGCGAGGGATGGACCGTCTTCTGGTTGACGGTGAACGCGTCGTGCACGTGCGAGCGACCCAAGATCACTCGGCCCTCGCCATCGTTCCTCGCGTCCTACGCCGGTGGGCGAAGCACCCGTCGGTCATCATGGCGTCGAAGGATCTCCGCTACCTCGCCCGTTCGCCGCAACGTCGATCGTCGCTCATCGTGACGGTCGTGATCGGCACGATGTTCGCGCTACTTCAGTCGATGCGCTTCGCCGGCGGCACCGACCTCGCCGTGCTCGGCGCGCCGATTGCCGTGCTGTTTGGTATTCACGCCACGAACAATCTCTTGGGCACCGACGCGCCGGCCCTGTGGATCGACCAGACCGCAGGAATCGGGTTGCGTCAACAACTCATCGCCCGTGGCCTGGCGGCGACCCCGAACCTCATTGTTCCAACCATTCTCGCCGCCGGTGTTCTCACCATTCTGAACGGCGGCCTCCGCGCATTTTTCGTCATCGTTGCCTTGTCGCTGACCTGTTGGGGACTCCCCCTCGGCATCGGGTCCGTCGTGTCGGTCATTGCTCCGTTCAGCCAGCCCGACGTGGGCAACCCCCACGCCAACCGGCGGGCGTCGAGCGGGCGCGGCGGGCTCGTGAGCGTCATGGCCGTCGTCGGGATTTGCTCGCTGGGAGTCTCGGCGATTCCCGTGGTGCTCTTCGTCGGCATCGCATGGTCGTTGCCCAGTGCCCCGCTGGCCATGGTGGCCGCCGTGATTGCGTCGACCCTGTGGTCGATCTTCATCTGGCGAGTCGGCCTGCGCCTCGCTCTCCGGGTGGTGCGTGGCCGCGAACTCAATCTGTTCGCCGAGCTCGGCAGCCGCGGCGCGCTGACCTGAGCCGACTCGCTCAGCGGACGCGGACGAGACGAAGCACGTCGGTGATGGCCTCGCCGGTGTCCGGCGCTCCCGCCAGCACCGCCACGATGTCACCCTGATGAACCAACCCGGCCTGCTCCGATGACTCCACGGCGAACCACACGATCTCGTCGATCGTTTTCCGCTCCTCGACCACGAGCGACTCCACGCCCCACGACAGGAGGAGCTGTCGCGCCGTCCGAGGCAACGGGGTGATGGCGATGAGCTGCGTCTGCGGGCGAAAGCGGCCGAGTGACCGCGCCGTCACCCCACTGCGGGTGCAACACAGAATCGCTGTGACCTTCGCGTCATCGGCCGCCTGCCACGCGGCATGCGACATAGCGTCGGTGATGGTGATCGCTCCCTCGGCCCGGCCCCGCCGTTGGAGCCTCCCGAGCCGTGCGCCCCACTGCGCATAGTTTGCCGATTCCTCAGCGCGCTTAGCAATTTTGCGCATGGTGCGCACGACGTGAGCAGGATCACGGCCAATCGCCGTTTCGCCCGACAGCATCACTGCGTCGGTACCGTCAAACACGGCGTTGGTCACGTCGGTGACTTCGGCCCGCGTGGGCTGGGGAGAAGTAATCATCGACTCGAGCATTTGCGTGGCGGTGATGACCGGAACCCCGCGAGCCACACAGGTTCGGATGATCCGGTTCTGTACATGCGGCACATCTTCGAAGGCACACTCGATGCCGAGATCACCACGAGCGACCATGAGCGCGTCGGCGGTCTCCACGATGGCGTCGAGGTCATCGAGCGCCGCCGTCGTTTCGATCTTCGCCACGAGCATGGGGCCCGGACCAAGGGCGGCGCGGGCGCGGTCAAGATCAGCCGCCGAGCGGACAAACGACAGGGCGACGAAGTCCGGCTCGACCGCCTTGAGGTGCTCCATCAGCTCGAAGTCCTGCGCCGTCGGCGTGGTCATGCGCAGTCGAGTGGAGGGGACGTGCACGCCGGGCCGCCCTTGTACGAGACCACCGGCAATGACCGTGGCCAAGGAACGGTCGCCGTCGCTTTCGATCACGGTGAGCGTGACGGCACCATCACCCAGCGCCACCTTGTCGCCCGCGACAAGCGACGAGACCGATTCGTCGTTGACCTCGATCCGCTCCGCAGTTGACCCGACCCGACCAAAGGCGAGCTCGACCTCGTCGCCTTCCACCAGACGCACGCCGCCGTCGGGAAACGACGCGGCACGAACCTTCGGGCCCGGAAGGTCACACAGAATGCCGACCGGAATGTTCAGCCGCTCCGAAAGCTCACGGATGAGGCGAAAGATTTCCAGGTGCCCGGACACCTCGCCGTGACTGAGATTGAGGCGAAACACGTCGACGCCGGCATGAAGTAATCCGGTGATGCCCTCCTCGCTCGACGATGCGGGCCCGACCGTGGCCACGATTTTGGTACGCGAACGGAGGACCGGTTCGGAATCAGTTTCGGCCGTGGTGGCCCGGGACGGTATGACGGTGGTCATCAGTGGGCCTCGTAGGGTGCGGTGAAATCAAGGCCGAGCAACGCGTTCTCGACCACCTCGGGTAGGGCGGGATGAATCCAGTATTGGTCGGCCGCCAACTCGTCGACCGGAATGCCGAAGCGCATCGCCGTGATCAGCTGTTGGATGAGCGATGACGACT